>JAMOMO010000166.1 GCA_027067035.1 Desulfobulbaceae bacterium | reverse complement strand
CATCCCGGTGCGCAATGGCATCATAAAAAAAACGCTGGATGGTTCCAAGCCAGCCTATATCAACCAGGGCAACATCAGAGTGGTCAAAGAAACCGAGTTCGTCAAGATAGAGCTGCAGAGCATCATTGGCAGGACGGGTCTGGCGCCTGATCTCGTCCTGAAAGGCCTCATCCTGAATCAGTTCACGAAACCTCTCACTGTTTTTCTGATCATATCCCGTATGAAGATGACTCAAGGTTGTGGTGCCACAGAGATCATATCGGGCAAGGTGCGGCACAAAGGGTTCAGGGTCCAGGGAGAAGACCCGGCAGACATCGAGAAAATCGGAATTTCCCCTGGGAAGAAAGACGATATCCGCTTTGGTCTGAGTCAGTCCGGTGTATGCACAACTCGCCCCGGCCAGGGCCATACGACTTACATAGAGATAGTCGATCTCCGGCAGATTCCCTTCCGGAAAAAGATGGGGGATGGAGTTTTCCCAGAATTTTTTAAAGGTCCAGCCCTCACGTGACAAAAAGAAAATTTTTCCGATCTTTCTCTTTCTGCTCTCTTCGGCAATGGTCTGTACAAAGGCACCAAGGAGGGGACCGAGAAAACTGTATCCTTCGATGTACAGCTCCTCGCGTTCTCGATTTTCATATTCAAGGGGGAGCATGAGCTGCTGCAGTGCCCTGCCACGCCAGAAAGGACGCCCGGCGCTGTAATTCACCATCCGTCTGATAATGGATTTACGCCTGTCCTCTTCCGCATCGTGCAGGACAAGGGCCGAAATCCCAAACTCCAGAGGGCGCAATCCGTCAGATATTGGATTATCTCCGACATGCAGCCATTTTTCCGGATCCAGATTGTGCTTTTTCTGAAGCAGTGGGAAGGCCTTTCCCGAGGCCTTGGCCAGGAAGGTATCAGCAGAGGAGACCACATCATCAAGCAGATCCAGAAAACCGGCATGCTCAATAAAGCGCCTGAGATATACGGCTGGCAGATATATATCCGATATGACGATTATCTTCTTCCCCTGCTGCCGTAACTCCTTCAGCCAGTCGATGAACTCACCACGGGGTACAAGCATGGAGTTCTCCATGGCAACTTCATAGTCGGCCACCTTCCCGAACAGGTCATCTGTGGCCTTATCTGCGAAAATCACAGACAAGATCTCTTTCATATAGCGGGGATAACAGGCTTCATGATCATCAAATTTCTCCCCGGTTTCCTTCCTGTGGCGGGCCTCAATGGTATCACGCAGCTCCTGTACCCGGCTCTCTGTCCATTGCAGTCCCTTCTGCCCCGCCAGATTGGCGATATAACGGGCCACCGGTAATTTCACCAGATCGGGATCATGAATCCTTCGAATAAGAAGGGTATCAAAAAGATCAAAGCTTACCGTATCAAACTCTGCAGCTATCTCCCTGCCGCGGGCAATAAGAGAAGGCAGAGAATAGTACTTAGGGATCTTCATACACCCCTCACAGAGTTTTCAGCAGCTGGCACGGAAAAGATCATCGGCTATCGCTTGGTTCCAAGCAGCAGGGTGGCACTGGCAAGTTCAAACTGCTTCTCCGGTGACAGTTCCCTGACATAGCCCTTATCCAGATATTCATATGGCTGTCCCAGCAGGTCAGCGACCTTTGTCTTCAAAAATTTCTTTTTTTCACGCTCAGGCAGACCTTCCACCCATTGCCGCAGAAACCATGTCAAAGAGCTTATGGGACCGGTTCCATCATTGATAAATTGTTTTTCAATATCCAGTACATCCTCAAAAAGCACCTTCAAGCCCTGACCGGTCATGTTGAAATAGTGATGGGGATAGCCGTGCAGGGGTTGCAGAAATGCGGCACAGACTGCCATTTTTCCTCCCGGCTTCAATACCCGGACCATCTCTTTTGCAGCCTCAAACGGCAATTTCACGTGCTCAAGGACAGCAAAGGAAAAGACCGCGTCAAAACTATTGTCCTCAAAAGGAAGATCCTCTGCAAAACCGAGAACATCAGTGGTCAGATAGGGTGCTATCTCATAATTTACCACATTCTCATAGTATACCGTCCTGAACCCGGCGCCACAGTCAAGGATAAGACCGTCGGGAAGACTGTTAATGATCTCCAGGGGTACAGCATCATAAAAGAACGACGACACCTTTTCCGTCTCGTCAAAATTGAACATCTTCTTCCGTTCTGTGCCCGTATAGTCAAAAACAAAGTCCTCTGTCTCTTCGATATCAATATCGGTCTTGAGAATCTTCCTGATTCGGGCGGCCTTCTCTTTCCGAAGCCCCAGAACGGCATCCCGATGCTCGCTGGTTTTCTGCTTGCGATGCTCCTTCTGTCCATGGCGCTTAAAGTGCTGCCATCCCGACTTCAGTTCACCCGATTCCACAGCCCTTCTGATATCCGGATTTTCCTGAAGATACCGTTCTTCATTAAAATTATCCGGTGTCACGACTTCAAAGACATCCACTGTTTTTATCATTGTATTCATCAAACTTCCGGTCAGTGATTGTAAATCATTTAAGGCTCAAAGGGATACTCAAAAGATGCCCCGTTATTTCAGAATTTTCCTTTTACAGGCAAGAAGCAGACCTGCCAGTGAATTCCTGATCCCCACCCTGTCCCGTGACATGCTTGCCAGAACATCATTCAGTTCCTGCTGCAGCTCAACCAGACGATCAGACCCGGCCTGAACATACTTCTTTGCCCCGTCATCCACTTTCATCAGCATATACTTGCGGATCAGCTGCTGGTCCTGCTCTCTTCCGGTAATTGCCGCCTCACCAAGGGTATTTCCATCATGGATTCTATAATACAGCAGTTTCTCGTCACCCAGATAGTGCACAGCATCGGGGAATGCCAGCAGCATCCTGAACATGAAATCATAATCATGAAGATACCGCAGGGAACAGAAATTTCCCACCTTCTCCACAGCCTCACGGGTCATGAAGAGATTTGAAGTGGTAACCATGAAATTCCCCTTTAAAAACCCCGTATAGAGATCCCCGGCCTGCCGATAGAAATCACGGTTTTTCCTGTGCCAGACATTCCAGCCGAAATCCGGGTCGGTGAACTCGATGCCCGCATCGGAAATGGGAATAACATCTGTAAAAAGGCACTGTGCCCCTGTTTTTTCATGATACTCCACAAGCCGCTGCAGACGATCCGTGGCATAGATATCATCGGAATTCAAGATAGCGATGAACCTGCCCTTTGCCTGCCCCATACCGCGGTTGATGGTGTTAAAGGCATCCTGGTTTTCCTGATGAAAATAGTGAATCCTGGGATCAGAATAGGCCTTGATAACAGCAGCCGTATTATCAGTGGAACCATCATCAACAATGATCAGCTCAAAATCCTGGAGACTCTGGTTCAGGACACTGTCAATGGCAGCTCCAATAAACTTCTCATGATTATATGCAGGAATGACGACAGAAACTTTCACAATGGTTAATCAGGTTAAATGGATAACAGCTGTTGCTCCCGACTGGGGATTAAATTTTGGAACACAATACTGTAAAGAGCCCAAATCCACAAGTTTTCCATGCTCATGAGTGTTCACCTGCGTACCATGCCCTGAATACAGACACATCAATCCCCGCATCTTCCACCACACCCCTGTTGTAGAAAGGGTCACCCGCCTGGAGAAAGCCCGCCCACTTCTTCTGAAACAACACCCTGGCAGCGACAGCTTCCCCGCTGTCCCTCTCCTGAAGGGCATGGCCTGCCGACAGCTCTCCTGTGGCTGAAGGAGAAAAAACGGCCAGATACCCGGCCTCCCCGATTCGCAGACAGTAGTCTGTGTCCGCGAACATACCGGGAAAGTGCTCTTCATCAAATCCGCCATGATCAAGAAAGATATTTCGATCCGCCATCATCAGTTCCCAGGAAAGCGCAGAGACATTCTGGCTGCAATGCAGACCATTCATGTGTCGTGAGCAGTCCTGTACAAACCGTGAGTAGTAGACAGTGGAGCACTCACCCGGATCAGGCAGGGTTGTCATTGGCACACTTTCATCATTCCTGCGCACCATGCCCCCGGCTACGGCAACGTCACTTTCCATGCAGTGCCGCAGCAGTGCCTGCAGCCAGTCGGCTTCAGACATATCCATCTGTGCTGCCAGAAAAACAACATAGTCACTTTCAATTCTCCCAACCGCTTCATTGTAGAGGCAGGCCTCGGAACTGTTCATATCCATTGCCAGGATATGGACAGTATCGGGGGTTGCCGCGGCAAGTACCTTCTCCAGTGAAGGATCAGCCATGATATGGTAATGGACAGAAGGATAGGAGGTGATGCCGACAAGGTCTGACAGCCAGTCAACATCTTTATCCCCCCCGCGCCAGAGTATCAATACAGAGACCGGAGGGGTATGAGTAAGCGTTCTTGTCACCCTGTAAAAAAATTTCCACTGTCCCGATTCCACCACTGCAGGTATCTTTCGCCGCTCAAGAGCATCTTTCACTGCATTTTTACCGGCATCATGTGCATAACTCTTCTGCTCATGGTTCACAGAGGTGGAGGAGTCGGAAGCCCGCCAGTGATACAGTACTTCAGGAATATGAACCACCTTGTTGGCCTGCTCTGTCATTTTCAGCAGCAGATCGTAGTCCTGGGCTCCGTCTTTTGCCGGATCAAACCCGCCAACCTTGTGAAACAAAGCTGTTTCCGCAACGACGAAATGGGTTATATAGTTATGACACAGAAGTAGCTCAGGATTAAAACCGGGTTTCCGGAATACACTGAACTGACGTCCATCCTCTCCTATCAGGTCTTCATCAGTATAATACAGATCAGCATCTTCCTCGTTCAGAGCTTTTACCATCCGTGCAAGGCATCCCGCCGCCAGCTCATCATCATTATCGAGAAACCCGAGAAAATCTCCACTGGCAAGTGCAGCAGCAGCATTACTTGCCGTGGAAATACCACTGTTTTTCTCAAGGCTGCCCACCTTTATTCGCTTATCCCGGGACGCCCACTGCCGCAACAGGGGCCGGACATGTTCCTTGCTGCTGCAGTCATCCAGCAGACAGAGTTCCCAATGGGGGTAAGACTGGTACACAACCGAGCGAATACAGTTATTTACATGAAAGGCTGAAACATTATATACCGGAACAATAATGGATATAACGGGCTTTTTTGAAAGGGAAAACAGTTCACGGTTTGGATACAGCTCCTGCTGCCGTCCGTTTTTCAGATAATGTTCCACGGCAGCAGTGCCACCGGTATCCGCCCCGGGACACTGCTCCCGGTAAAATTCGGGGTCAAACCACCGGCACGGCCTGTTACCGGCTGCCATGCCGACAATCAGATAATGAATAAAAGGATCTTCAGACGGGGCAACACCATATTTCTTCCTGTAGAAATCAGGATCAAAGAGTGGTGAAGGACTCTTCCCCTCATGGACCCCGAAATCAATATAGTGGATGAGTGGACTTTTTTCACTGTTCTGCAGACCGGGAACACGGTCTCTGTAGTACTCGGAATCAAAAAGACCTGATCTGAGAATTATCCGGTATTCCCTGCGTAGGAGGAAGTAACGCAGCGCCTGGAGCACTCGTTTCAGTTTCTGCAGAATGCGATCAGGATTCACGGGAAAGACTCCTGTAGAAGGCAACTAACTCTCCCACGATTCTTTTTCTGGAAAAGCTCTTTTTGGCAAAAGCTCTTCCCGCCTTTGCCAGACGCTTTTGCAGTGGATGATTGCCGCTGACAGTGCAGATGAGATCCGCAATCTCACAACTGTCACCTTTTTCCAGTATGATCGCCTGACTCCCATTGTCCAGAAGAAGCCCTATATTGGCGGCAGGAACCGCCACGGGTTTCCCGGATGCAAGAAATTCCGGAATTTTTGACGGCAGACGGTAGCTGTTAAACCTGTCGGCACAGCCCGGCTGCACCAGTAAATCAGCTGCGGCCATTAATCCCGGCACCTGTTCCATATCAACAAATCCCAGCTCAAGGACATGTTTTTTCAGTTCAGTGCCATTCTTCCCGAGAAACTCAACGGTATCCCTGCCCGTCCGCAACAGTGTGGTTTTTACCCCCCGGCTGTTTGCACGTGCCACTGCTTCATACAGGCTGCGCACTTCAGGGCCGTTCACGGCATGAACACTGCCGATATAGCAGAGGACAAACTCATCAGGGGAAATACCCAGCCGTTTTCGTACTTCACTGCCATTGACCCGCGGACTGAATTTCTTTAAATCAATCACCGGCCACAAAAGATGCCACCTTTTGTCAGCTGCCACAAAATCAAGCAGCTTTTCCGTTATGACGGTGATGCCATCTGCCGTCGCCAGAAAATTTTCATATCTTCGGGGATACGAGAGTACGTCCGGTATGCTTTGTTCCACTACATCATCCGGCATCTGCAGAAGTTCCTGATAGCTCTTACCGGCAAAGGTTTCAACGACAATCTCCTCATTATCCTCAAGATGCACAACAATTTTGCTTCCGGGATATTTCTGCTGAAGCTGAAGAGAGAATTTCCGTACCAGTTCCCTCGGAGTCCAGGCGTGGATGATCTGAATGCGCCTTTTTCCTGAAAAGACAATGCCATCATTGAGTATCTCTGAAAAATCATAAATTGAATAGAGGGCAGCATCATCCATATACTTCTCTACGGAAGATTTGTTCAGGGGAACGGCAACTGAACAGCGGTGCCCTTTACGGGACAGGGCATTGGCCAGATTGTGAACATGTATTGCACTTGCGGTACTGAAATCATGATACATGGCAAACATGACGTTTAGTTTGGGCTTAAGACCTATCACAACTCTCCACAATATGTTCAAAGGATTCTATCATGGCAGGAATACTGAACTTCCCGCTGATGGTGGCCCGACCAGCACGTATAAACTCATTTCTTTTTGTATCATCCTTCACAAGGATCTCAATTTTTTCAGCAAGCGCCCTGTGCTCTCCACCCGGAAACAGCAATCCGTTTTTCCCATCTTCAATCACCTCTCTGGTACCGGGAGAATCCGAGGCAATCACAGGAGTACCACAGGCCAATGATTCCAATATCGAATTAGAAATTCCTTCACCGAACCAGCTGGTGGAGGAAAGTACAGATATATCAGATGCCCGCAATATCAGTTCAACGTCATTGCGGCGCCCCATAAAAGAGACCGATGAGGAGATACCCAGCTCAGACGCCATTTTTTCCAGAAAGGGACGTCTCTCTCCATCGCCAACCAGAAGGAGTTGATATCTTTCAGGGCTATTATCCCTGCAGAACCTGGCAAAGCCGCGCAGCAGGGTTTCATGATCTTTCAGCTTACTGCAACTGGCAACCATCACAAGCAGAGTTTTCTTCGTATCCAGCCCAAGCATTGCCCGGGCTTCATTTCTGCTGCATGTCGGTACCCGGGCAGTATCAAAACCGTTGTAGAGTACATATCGCCCTTTTTTACCACTCTGGCCATAGGCTGCAAGTCCTGCATGGGAGTTGGCAATAACACAGCGATACAGTGAGTAGAGCCTTCGCTCCAGACGAAGCACAGCAGACAATTCATTGGGAGCATTCCTGATACAGCAGTTCATTATGCCATAGCGGTGCCGGGTAAGCAGTCTTGCAGAGAGTGCGAAATGACTGGTGATATTTGTCCAGCTGCAGACAATATCCGGCTTAATCGTTCCGATCTGTTTTGCAACGGTAAAACAATCGGAAAGCCTGAATTTCCTCTTCTCAAGAGAGTGCAGCGAATCAAGCTTTTCAGAAACTCTGGAGATATAGTACGCATCAAGATTTTTGACAAAAAGATGGCAGATAAAGCGCTCTTTGGGAAGACCATAAATCAACTCAATGAGTTGCCTTTCCTTACCACCAACCCCAAGGCTTCCTATGAGGAAAAGGATTGATATCCTTTTATCTTCACTTGAAGGATCGTTTTGTGCCATGGCTGCTTCCATAGAGCCCAGCAGAACTCACCGGAAAATCCGCAGATTCCCGATACTTCGTGCTGAACGATTCTGTATTATTCATTTTTCACAAGCTGCAGCGGGCTCAACAGCTCCCTGCAGAACCATTGCCGCACGTTTCTGCCAGCTGTACTTTTCCAGGAAAAGACGCTGTGCCTCCAGGCCCAGCTTGTCCCGTAATGTGGAATCGCCCAGCCTGCTGATGGCTGTCACCCATCCTGAATAGTCATCCGGTTTCACCAGAAGGGCAATCTCTTCGTGGAGTACTTCACGCAGGACCGGAAGATCCGAGGCAACAATTGCCTTGCCATAGGCCATGTACTCAAACATTTTCAACGGTGAGGTGAAGCGGGAAATATTTTTGGTACTTTTACCGGGATCAGCGCCGTGGGCCAGGACTGTATACTGGTTGGGCAGGAGACAGACATCAAGGCCATGCAGGTAATCCGGAAGGTTTTCCTGCTGGATAAAGCCATGAAAAACAACATTTTTTTCCTTTATTACTCCCTTCCATTTCTGAATATCCTCTTCAAGGCCGCCGATGATATGAAAATCCACATCCGGCATACGGGGTGCAATGGCAGCAACTACCTCCACACCCTTCCCGGGATAGAGATGCCCTATATAGCCCGCCTGAAGCCTTTCCGGGCTTCCGGAGAACGGATGTGCAGTTTCCGTTGCTATGGCAGGGTCAGCGCCATCATGGGCCACGACAACCTGCTCCGGGGACAACTCCGGGAACTGTTTCAGGTAGACTTTTCGCAAGGCCTCCGAGATGACCACCAGGCGTTTAAATTCTTTCCTTTTGATAAGGCGCGTAAAGGCAAAGGAGGCCACCTTGCCATGCCATAAAGGAAAATGCGACTCGGCAATGACCGGATATCCGGCACACGCGGCAACATAACAGCTGAAGATATCTCTGCCATATACGACATCGGGCCTGATCTTTCTCAGGATATTCAAGAGATACGGGATCACAAACAGATGGGAAAGAAGGAATCGTATCTTTTTTCCCTTATCAGGATAGACCGGTATATATTGTATTGCGAAACAGTCACGGACAGCGTAATGCTGGAATATTTCAGCATCCTGAACTGTATCCTGTCTCTGTTCGGTCAGAACCCCAAAACAGACTTCATGCCGATTCTGAGCAAAAGCCTGACACATCTTCATGACATGAAGGGAATTCGCCGTACGGGAAGGAATATCTGTTTTGGAAAGATATAGCACTTTCATGTAGTCGATTAAACATACCTTGAGTTATGTTGTTCATGAAAGTAAAGCTGAGATTGCACTTTCGACCCTCACCGATGCTGCTCCATCTGCACTGTAGATATATTGCCGGAAAAGCAGATTTAAACATTGTTCTTCCCCATCATTCGCAGAGGCCCCAGATTTTACGACTTTTATGAGGTCATCATAGGAAGAAACATATCTCAATAATTGCTCATATCCTTCAAACAGATTCCAGGATGAGTCTTCAAAAAAACCACTAAAATCTAACGATATCACTTTTTTCTTTGCAAGAAGTGCCTCAATCAGCACTGTGGAATTGGCCCCTAACACCCTATAGGATTGAATTATATAATTCATAGCATTCCCGGTGTTGGTAATGAATAAATTAGTAGGTAGTGTATCACCATCCATATAGTTCTCTGCAATATCTGTAACATACGAGATATCACGCTTTGACTTTTTTGTTTTTATAACAACTCGATATTCAGGGTTCTCAATTGCAAATCGTACTACGGCCTCATGAAATGATATATTCTTCTCTTTGATCATTCGCAGGGTATCAGTATCATCCACAATGTAACTAAACTTATCTTCAGCAATAAACGAGAAAAGTGTTATCTGTTTATTATTATTGCTTTGCTCAGCATCAATATCAGCATACAGATCCATTCGTGGCGGACCTGTCACCACAACATTATCGTTAGCAAGTCCCTCTACACCATACCGTAATAAAGCCTTTTTAATGCTTTCATTATAGCACAGAAACAAATCACACTGTGCTTTACGGTTTGTATAGCTCTTTGCTATGCTTGTGAGAATCCTGTTATTTCCAAGCCCTTCCTTATACAAAATAATAACAGGTACTCCATGCTTCCTGGCAACAGCAACAAACTCCTGCTGCTCTATGTATCCGAAATTACTACTCATAACAGCATTGAAACCGAGGAGTTTCTGGAAGACAGGGAAGATTGTATTGATATCACCGTAAGCTTTCCCCCTTCCCTCCCTGTAGGTGCTGTCAGTATGGTAGTTATCAGCATTTATCCCCGTAATATCAAGATATTTCCTCAATACATAACCAAAGTAGAATCGTGGCAAATAAAGATATTGATGAACATTACTTTTTACTCTAATGGCATGAATATCATCAAGAGAAGCCAAACTTCCAATGCATAAAATCTTCTTACCGGATTTTGTATGAGTAACTTTCTTTGTTATCAGGAAGAGACAGACAGCTGCCAATCTGAGAAAACCGTAATCAACAGCTTTGTAGAACAATCTGTTAAGAAACCACTCAGTCAGAAATTGTGGATTGGAGAAGAACTTTTTGCTTGAGTTATTCATACGAGGGATAACAACGCATCATTCCACCAGCCCCCTGAATCCATGACAAAAACATGGGAATGGGTATCATAGTGAATTGATATCATAATTTTTCTTTCAAAATAGGTGCGTTTTTTTCTGTTGTACAATTAAAATCAACTGCCCTCACAGATTCAGAATAACACTCACAACCAGTTACTCAAAACTGTTTCAGGAGAAAATAACCCAGCGAACAGACAGTTGCTCACAGGATGACTTAATTCTTTTCTAAGAGCATCCTTGCAAACTCCAAATCCACAGGCTCATCAATATTTACAACATCTCTATCAATAATAACAGCCGCACAGCGCTCACTTAAAATACAATCACATACCAGCAATGCATCTCTTTTCATTGCATAACAGATACCGTTTCTATGGTAGTACGATGGAATTTCCTGGCGTATACTGAATTTTTTTCCTTCCTTTAGGTAAAATGCTACATCTCCTTTTTCATCAATGGTCAGTGTCTTGTGGGGAGTATACGAACCCGGGGTCCGACTGACGGTGGCTGCAGCCAAATGTTCTCTGGAGGCGAGTTCTAGCACCGTTCTTTCAATATCCACGGCCTGTCGAAAAGGACTCGTCGGTTCCAGATAAAGAGTGATATCAAACTGAATACCATAATGCTTTTCAGCGAACACAAGAGCATGTTTCCAGGTATCCACCCCGGTAGCACTGTCTGAGCTTAATGCCTCAGGTCTGAGAAATGGTGCATCGATTCCATATCGTGTTGCCTCTTCTGCCATATTCGGATCATCAGTGGAAATAACAGCCTTATCTACCCAGGGAAGCTGCCCGATAACCTGTCCCACATGCCCAATAAGTGAAACCCCTGCAATTTTGCAAAGGTTCTTTTTAGGAATGCCCTTACTTCCACCACGAGCAGGGACAACAGCAAGGATATTCATAGAATCCAGATCCATCACAACACCTCCAGTTGAACAGTGCTTCCATTTGCGCTGCTCCGGCGTACTGCTTCTATGACGACCATCACCTTCATACCATCATGAATGGTACAGCTGGGATGCCTCTTCCCATCTACCATCTCCAAAAATTCCCGAGCCACCGAGACAAACATGGCGTTGCGATCGTCAGTAAAAATTTCCTTTTCCCACTCATCATCCATTGTTTTTCCGATCAGGATTTCATTGACTTTCCAGATCAGTGTCCCTGTTTCCCCAATAAACTTAATGGATTTCTCATGTGGACGCCCAAAAAGGTCCAAGTGCAGCGTAACCCGAATATTGTTCGGATACTTCACAAAAATATCGACGTTATCATCGGAATTAATATGTAAACTGCTGATCTTCTCAACGCTGCCCATCAACTCCACGGGACTTCCTCCAAGAATCCAGATCATCTGGTCAATCCAGTGACTCTCATCCAGAAGAGCGCCGCCTCCCTGCTCTTTATTAGACATGAAAAAATCCTGGTACGATTCCCAGGGATGCCAGTCAGCAAGGTTTGCCGACATAACATAGGTCACATGCAGCAACTTGCCGATGGCCTCCTTTTCAATCATCTCCTTTATCCTGATAAGTGACGGCCACCAGCGCCAAGTATAGCCAAGTAACAGTGGTACATCCGCCTTTGCAACAGCTTGTTCAAGTAATACCGCATCTTCCCTGTTTGCTGCCACCGGTTTTTCCAGTAACACAGGTATATTATGTTCAAGACACTCTATGGATTGATTAACATGATACACCGGTGGTGAGGCAACGACAGCCCCATCATAGGAAGAGGCAGACAGGGCATCGGACAGGGAAGAAAAACGCCTCCGCAACGTTATGCCAGTCTCTTCTTCTACCTCTTCTAAACGATCAGTTCTCGGGTCCACACAACTGATTATACATCCAAGATTATGGAGATTTGTGGCATGTCGTTTTCCGGCGCTTCCTGTTCCAATTATGAGGATATGTTTTTCAGTCATTCGTTTCATGCTCCTCCCTGATCAAAAATGGAGAAAAAATTAGTTCCGTCATTCCGGCGACGATAAAAGCCGAAAGCACAGTATTGTTACAACACATCATCTGCAGAAATAATACCCTGTTTTCTACACATATCCGCAAAGAGCTTATCCGTTTTCAGTAACTCTTTCCAGCTTCCACTTTCAACGATGGAGCCATCATTGACCACATAAATCTTGTCGCATATCTGCAAGGTAGACAATCTGTGAGCAATAATTATCATAGTTTTATTTCCCTGGAGTTTTTCTATACTCTGTTGAATTATCTGTTCAGACTCACTGTCTAAGGAAGCAGTGGCCTCATCAAAAACAATGATATCAGAATTAGAATAAATCTCACGGGCAATGGAGATCCTCTGCCGCTGCCCGCCGGAAAGCTTCACCCCTTTATCACCAACCATGGCACGCTCTTTTTCAGGAAATGCTGCT
>JAMOMO010000165.1 GCA_027067035.1 Desulfobulbaceae bacterium | reverse complement strand
CTGCCCGAACAGCCCCCCCCCTGAACAGAGGGTGCAGCGGACAAGCACTTCATTCAGCTAGAAATCAATACGAAAACTGTAGACACCCTCTTCCACTGAACTCTGTACCTTGTAACCGGAGTGGTTGAAAATTGCCTGCATCCGCTTGTTGTCACGGAGCACCTCTGCTGTAAAACCAGTTATACCACTGGCTTTAGCCAATGTTATCAGGTGCTTGAACATGAAAGTCCCCAGCCCTCTGTTCTGCCACTCATCACGGATCACAAAGGCGACTTCAGCCCTGTTGGTACGCTCGTCAAGGTAATACCTTCCCACAGCGACAATATCATCACCGTGAGCCTCGGGCAGGGTTCCCACTATTGCCACGTCCTTGCGATGGTCGACATAGACAAAATTCTGTATCTCCCGCTGACCGAAGTGAGTGTTATGACTCATAAAACGGTAGTACAGGGTCTCCTGGGAAAGATCATAGAGAAGATCGCGCATCAGGGGTTCATCCGTGGGATGAATGGGCCTGAAGTAGAGTTCTGTCCCGTTATCCATCAGATAGGTGGCCTTCATCATATCCTGGGGGGCCACAACAAACTTGCCTTCCACCTGTTCAAAGTCCTGCCGGATATATCGCGCCTCAATGGCATCTTTCAGCAACTGCTCCCGGTGATCAGGATGGGCAATGGAAATCAGGGCAAGGGTCCTGTCCTGAACCGATTTGCCGTGAAGGTAGGCAACACCGTATTCACTCACCACATAGTGAACGGTGGCACGACTCACCACCACCCCGGCACCACTGCTCAGCCGGGAACGGATACGTGATTTCCCATCGAGGGAGGTGGAGGGAATGGTTATAATGGCACGACCACCGTCTGAACGGGCGGCACCACGATTAAAATCCACCTGCCCCCCGACCCCTGAATAGAAAAACCCGTCCTCTGAATCGGAACAGACCTGCCCGGTGAGATCTATTTCAAGCGCCATGTTTATGGATACCATCTTTTTCTGTTTTCCAATCACATTGGAGTCATTCACATATTCCGTAGGACGAAAGGAAAATAATGGATTGTCATCAATGAAATCATACAGCTTTCTGCTTCCCATGCAGAAACTGGCAACCAGTTTCCCGCGGTCAACGGACTTTCTGTTTCCGGTGACTGCACCGCTGTTAATGAGATCCAGGATATCATCGGTTAACAGCTCGGTATGGATACCAAGGTCATGTTTCCCCTTGAGTGCTGCAATCACCGCCTGAGGCACCCTGCCGACACCGGGAATACGGCCCAGTCCAAATTCGACGGTGGCACCACTGGGCACAAGGCCGGCCACAAACTCAGCAATTTTCTTACTGACCGGATGCGGCGGCTTTGATTTGCGTTCAAGGAGCGGCACATCCGCCGGGACCAGAATATCCAGGTCATAGACATCAATGAGGCTGTCCCCGCGAGTCCAGGGCATCTGCGGGTTCACCTGTGCAATTACCAGAGAGGCGTTTTCAGCTGCACTTTTGACAATATCAACAGAGACGCCAAGGCTCATCTTGCCACGGGAATCTGGGGGTGTCACCTGGATCAGGGCAACATCAAGCGGCAACTGGCCGGAATCAAAGAGACGCGGAATATCAGACATCAGCACAGGAGTATAATCCCCCCTTCCCTCCTTGATCACCTCCCGGACATTATGCCCGATGAAAAACGAATTGATCTTAAAACAGCTGGCAAACTTCTTGTCAGCATAGGGAGCGTTCCCCTTGGTGAGAAGTTCTACAATCTCAACATCAGCCAGGTTTCCTGCAATTTTTGTCATGGCCTCAACCAGGACAGTTGGTTCGCCACATCCCGTTCCGAGAAAGACCCTGTGCCCGGATTTCAGCTGGGACAGGGCCCTTTTCGGGGTCTTGATCATGTCTTTATAGGTCTCTTTCCAATTGGCATCGTATTCCATTTCCTGCTCCTACTTCTCTCCCGGCAATGGCGCCAGTGTCATTCGTGCATCTGCCACCACCGGTTCAGAGCCGAAATCACCCACAATAAAGGGATTGATATCAAGCTCCAGAATCTGTGGAAAATCTGTTGTCAACTGGCTGATCCGCTGCAGTCCCGAGGCGATTGCAGCAATATCAACCCCGTCCTGCCCGCGCCTTCCCTGAAGCATGGCATAGGATCTTGTTGATTTCAACATCTGAATGGCCTCCTGTTCCGTTATGGGAGCCAGGTGAAAGGTGACATCCTTCATCACCTCAACAAAAATACCGCCAAGTCCAAACATCAACATGGGTCCAAACTGCGGATCACGGGTCATTCCGATAATCACCTCAAGTCCCTTGGCGGCCATCTTTTCAACATAGACCCCCTCAATCCGAGCTTCAGGTACTTTCTTATGTATTTTCAGGGTCATCAGATCATAGGTGTCTTCCACGGCCTCCCGATTCGCCACATTGAGAAAGACCCCTCCCAGATCACTTTTATGCACGATGTCAGGAGAGACTATCTTCATGGCCACCGGGTACCCGATTCGCTCCGCAATCTCTTTCGCCTCGTCAGCGCTTGATGCAAGAGCTCCTGTGGGTACATGAAACCCGTAGGCGCCAAGAACATCCTTTCCCTTCACCTCGCCCAGCTGCAGCATACCGGTTCGTTGACGCCGGGAGAGGATACGTTCCACCCGACGCCGATTCACCTTAAAGCGGGTAACGGTTCGCGGGGGACGCTGTTTCCACGCCGCATACTCGCGCATTCCTTTTAACGCGGTTACCGCCCGTTCAGGTGACTTATACATCGGCAGTCCGGCATTGATCAGATCCCGGTGGGAAACCATTGAGGCACAGCCACCCATGAATACGGCAAGCAGCGGTTTAACACCATCTATGCTGGTGGCAATGGCCTTGGCTATTTCAGCCGGTCGTTTGACCGACTGGGGAGCAAGTACCACAAGGATCGCATCAACGGCCGGATCAGCCTGGGCTGATTTTATGGCACTTTTGTAGTGGGCGGCATCCACATCACCCAGGATTTCAATGGGATTTTCAGGCCCAACCGGGGAGATGGAAGGCTGATTAAGATTCATGCTGTCGGCCTGAGCTGCCGCACAGACTTTCATTCCCGCAAGCTCCACGGCATCCGCAGTCATAATACCGGGTCCGCCGGTATTGGTGATAATGCGGATATTATCTCCTTTTGGTAGCGGTTGCATGGCAAGCGCCGCAGCATAGTCATACAGAGCTTCAAAGGTGTCTGCCCTGATCACCCCTGACCGTTTAAAGGCGGCACCATAAGCAGTGTCAGCACTTGCCAGAATTCCGGTATGAGATACCGTTGCCTTGAAACCCGCCTCAGTGGTTCCTGATTTCAGAATAATAACAGGTTTTCTTGAGGCCGCGTCCTCTGCCGCCTTGATAAAATTCTGTCCGGTGACAATATCTTCAAGGTAGCCGACAATAACCTTTGTCTCATCATCCTGAGCCAGGTAGGCAAGAAGATCAACACCTGCAATATCGGCCTTGTTTCCGATGCTGATCAACTTTGCAATACCAAGATGACGATCCTTGGCCATATCAAGCATCACACTGCAAAGTGCTCCGGATTGTGAAAAGGCGGTCACTCCACCTCTCTCGGGCATCTCCCCTGCAAAGGAGGCATTAAGATTTTTTGCGGTATTGATAAATCCCAGACAGTTGGGGCCAAGGAGCCTGAGATCTCTGCGGTGACAGAGTTCAAGCAGTTCCTGCTCAAGCAGGGCACCTTCAGGTCCGCTTTCCCGGAATCCGGCTGCAATGACAATGATTGCCCTGGCCTTGACCTTCGGGCACTCATCAACAAGCTTCTTCAGCCCGGAAGCCGGAATTGCAGAAACCACCAGATCGATATCCTGACCGCATTCGGAAAGACTGGGGTAACAGGGCAGGCCGAGAAGTTCATCGGTGTTGGGGTTGACAGGAACAATCCTCCCTTCAAAACCTCCCTCCACGATATTGGAAAGTATGGTTCTCCCGAGCTTCCCCTCTTTTCTGGATGCACCCACAACAGCTATGCTCTCCGGATTAAACAGTGTCTCAATACTCATAAAAATACCTGGAATCAGCCCTGCAGGAACATGCCGCCATGCCCTGAAAGTATATGATCAATAGTAATTGTAAAAAACCTATCCCTTTTTGACAGAAAAGCCGTTTTCTTCCAACAGATCGAGAACAGCCTTGATCTTGAAGGTATTAATTCTGATGTAGATGGTGTCTCCCGCCTGCTTGTCATGGATACGCAGTACCCGGGTAAACGGAATTCTTTCCTTTTCAAGGAAGATCACAAGCCTGGTCATGATGTTGTCACTGCCATCATCATGAATTCCGATGAGAACCGCACCCTTTTCCCCCACTCCAAAAAGGGTTCGATAGGCGGCATTGAGATCTCTGATGGAAAAGATACCCACCACTCGTTCACCATCCAGCACCGGAAGGGCTCCAGGCTGATCACGATCAAAAAGAAACAGAGCATCATCAAGCGTTGAATCTATTCCAAGGGTAACACAGTCAGTGGACATGATTTCAGACACCGCCGTTTCCTGAACCCGCTCATAAACCAGACGCCGTTCACTGTCCGTCAGCACGGAAGACGGATAGGCGGATCGGAGATCACGGTCGGTTAAAATCCCCAGGAGCCGTCCCTGTCCATCAACCACGGGCAGGTGTCTGAAATGATACTCATTGAGCAATGCCCGTGCCTCAGGAAGGAGCATATCAGGGGAAACGGTGATAGGATCAGGTGTCATATGCCGTAAAATGTACATGAGCTACCTCTTTAAAAATGATTTATATTCACGGTTCAACCGGGCTCACTGCCCAACAAACCTCTTAAATAAGATTCAACAGAATCTCCCAGTACAGCAAGCTCATAGCCACCCTCAAGAATGGAAAGCGTTTTGCCATCCGTATAGGTAGCGGCCCAGGAACGAACCGCTTTTCCGAACTCAGCATACAGCTCGGTGGGGTAGTGCAGACCTGACATGTCATCCTCTCTGTGACCGTCAAATCCTGCAGCAACAAGTATCGCCTGAGGCTGCCACTCCTCCAGCCTGTCCGGAATCACGGAAGTCAGAATATGCTCAAGCTGTTTCCAGTCACTTCCAGGTGAAAGGGGAATATTCAGAACAGTTCCCCTGCCCTCACCGATACCTGTCTCTTCGCCATAGCCGGTACCCGGGTATGAAAAACTCGGATGTTCATGGATGCTTATATAAAAGCCGTCCCTTTCTTCCTCAAAGGCTGACTGAATACCGTTCCCATGATGGGCATCAAAATCAAAAACAAGAATGCGTTTTCTGGAATACTCCTGCTGCCAGTACCTGGCGGCAAGCACGCAGTTATTGAAAAAGCAGAAGCCAAAAGGAAAAGAGTGCTCCGCATGGTGACCGGGTGGGCGAACCAGACAGAACACAGTGCTCACCTCTTCCCTTTCAAGCAGATCCACGGCAGTTATTCCGGCACCTGCAGCAAGCACGGCAACTTCATAGGAATCGTAGCCGATCTGATTGTCACTGTGATCGATAAAGGTCTTGCCGGAAAGCACAGACTCTTCAAAACGAAAGAGCCAGTTTTCATCATGGGCAAGGAGGAGATGTTCTCTGGCGGCAGGTTGCGGTGAAACAAAAGAAAAGTCAGGGAGAGAGTCACTTCTTTCAAGGGACTGACGAATGGCCTGAAGCCTGGCTGGAATTTCAGGATGATCACAGCCACCGGTATCATGCAGGAGAAAACGCTGATCGTCAATAATTATGAGAGGAGCTGAAAGATTCATAGTTGCTGGAACGAAAACTCCTGTTGAACAGCTTACTGTTTTCAGTGTATCCTAGAAGACAACACTTTCAATTAATACTATACTCTGGAAAACCATAAAGCAACCACCATGAACATCACTTTTTACCATTCAACACTCTGACCTCGCTGCCGCATGGCAAAGAAAGCTCTGGATGAGCTGACGGCTAAAATGAATGACATCAATATCGAAGAAATTGAGATACTTAGCAACCCGTTACGGGCACTGAAAGACGGTGTGAAATTTATCCCAACCCTCAAGGCCGGAAAGCAAACCCTCAGCGGTATCCTGCTCAGCTCAGCAAAAATCAAGGCATTTCTTGAAAAGGTACAGGATCAGTGAAACAACTTATTATCAGCTCTGTGACCCGACTGGATATGGTGGTGTGGCTGCTTGTCCTCACCTTTTTCTGCGGCAGCAGCCTTCTGTTTCAGGGGGACATCCAACTCTCTTTCATGGGTGCATCAGGGATTATCATGGAGATGATGCTCATTGGACTGGCAGTGGAGATCATCATTGAATCCATCAAGCATATCAAGGGAATCGGAACGGTAACCGGCTTTATCACCAATGGTCCCGAAGCACTCTGTCTCATAGTGGGGCTTGTGGCCGGTGATGTTCTTTTTGCAGCATCCACCCCCCTCGGTTCAAACTTCATGAACCCGGTTCTCCTTCTTGTGGCAGCCGTCATCTGCGGAAAAAGCCTGGCAACAGTTACAACCCACCCGCTCTACAGTGCCATAACCATCGGCTCCACTGCCAGTCTTGCCGTGGGGTTTTACATGATTCCGGAATCCATGTATCTGTACTGGTTGTCAGCTGCACTCCTGATAACAGTACCCCTCTTTTTCCTTCGTCCCGGCGAAGGAGAGGAAGAGAGCGATGAGATGTACCACAAAAGCGCCAGACGCTGGCTGATTCCTGCTATCCTGCTTCTTCTCGGAACAGGATATTTTCTTGACCCGGTGGTTTCTTTTGCAGCAGAACACTCAAAGGCACCAAAGGGGGTTATCGGTTTTCTGGTCCTTGCATCCCTCACATCCTGGCCGGAATTCAAGTCCTGTCTTGCCCTGCTGAGCCGCAACAAGCCCCTGGCCGCCATACTGAATATAACCATATCCAACATCACCAATATCTGGCTGGCCGCCAGCGGAATTGCCTACTACATGCTCAGCAGATAGCTCTCCTGAAAGCTGCGTCCGGACAACTCTCTGTCCGGACGCCCTTTTTTTAAAAAGGCGGGGCAATGGTCACCAGAATCCGCATATCTGTTTCAGCACGCACTCCATGGGGCTCATTGATATCACTCACCAGAATATCTCCTGTTTCAGCCTCAATTGCAGTATCTCCCTCACCAAGGAAAAATCCCTTCCCCTCGACCACGTGGATACTGACCTGCCCATCTGCCGGATGACGATGTACCGGAAAAAGCTGACCCGCGGCAAGATTGAAATTCAAAATCCTGAAATATGCGGAGTCATGGAGCAGAAATCGCTTGAATTTTTTTTCATCAAACTCTCGGGTTTCACGTAAGTGCAACATTTTCATAACTGTTCTCCTGGGAAAATACTGTTTTGTTTTTTTAGTTATTCCTGTTCAACGCACTGAGTACCGCCTTAATGGAGGCAATGATGATATCAGTGTCAATTCCCACCCCCCATTTCTGACTGCCGTCAACCATGGTCAGCTGGATATAGGCCACCGCTTCAGAACTTGAGCTCTTGCTCAAGGCGTGTTCATGGTAGCTGCTGAGGATGAACCTGCCGGTTACCCCGGAGCGCAGAGCCTCACAGAAGGCGTCCAGAGGACCATTCCCCTCTGCCTTGATGCTTTTTCTCCTGCCATCGACATCGACCTCCGCCTCAACTTCGGCATAGGTCCCCCTGGCATCACTGTCAATATGGCGCTTCACCACATGAAAGCTGTGCAGCGAATAGGGTGTTCTCTTCTGCAGATACTCGCTCTCAAAAGAATCCCATATCTCTGATACCTGTAACTCCCGACCGGCAGCATCCGACACCTTCTGTATGATTGCACCAAATTCAGGGTGCATGGCCTTGGGCATTTTCAGCCCGAATTCCCGATCCATTATGTAGGCAACGCCACCCTTTCCGGACTGGCTGTTTATTCTGATAATGGACTCATAGCTTCTGCCCACATCACTCGGGTCAATGGGGAGGTACGGCACCTCCCACACGCCATCCCCTTTTTTTTCACAGAGGGCCATTCCCTTGTTGATGGCATCCTGATGGGAACCTGAAAACGCGGTATAAACCAGTTCACCGGCATAGGGGTGCCGAATATGAACAGGTATGTCAGTTACCTGTTCTGAAACAGTTATCAGACGGTTTATATCATGAAGATCAAGCTGTGGGTCTATGCCCTGGGTGAACATGTTCAGGGCAAGGGTGACAATATCCACATTCCCGGTCCGTTCACCGTTCCCGAAAAGGGTTCCCTCAACCCGGTCACCGCCTGCCATCAACGCAAGTTCAGTTGCTGCAACGGCACAGCCGCGATCATTGTGGGCATGGAGACTGACAATGACACTGCTGCGGTTTTTCAGGTTCCTGCAGAACCATTCAATCTGATCGGCATAGACGTTCGGGGTCGCCATCTCCACGGTTGATGGAAGATTTATGATCACCGGTTTCTCTTCCGTGGGCCGCCACTCGTCCATAACCGCCTCGCAGATGGAGAGAGCAAAATCAAGCTCGGTTCCCGTGAAGCTCTCAGGGGAATATTCAAAATAAAATTGTGTCTCCGGAGCCTTCCGTGCCTCCTCCCGGATCACCCGGGCACCTTCCACACCAAGCGCGGTTATCTCTTCCCGGCTCATATTAAATACGGCATGACGCTGCAGAGTCGAGGTGGAGTTGTACAGATGCATCACCACATTTTCGGCCCCTTTCACCGCCTCAAAACTCTTCTTAATGAGATTCTCACGCGCAGGAGTAAGCACCTGAATGGTCACGTCTTCAGGAATATGCCCATCATCAATGAGGGTGCGGGCAAAATCATATTCAACCTGCGAGGCAGAAGGAAAACCAACCTCTATCTCTTTAAAGCCGACATCAACAAGGAGCTGAAAAAGTTCAAGCTTCTGATTGAGATTCATCGGCTGCACCAGGGCCTGGTTTCCGTCACGCAGATCAACACTGCACCATCTGGGTGCCTTGACAATGGTTTTCTCAGGCCAGCTCCGGTCAGGGAGTTCAACCCCTGGATATGGTTTGTATTTACTCACAGCTTCAGCTTTCATAATTCTCCTCTTTATTGCCTGTTAACGTTCGCATCGCAGACGTCTCACCGGGCACAAACGAAAAAAGGCCGCAGTTTAACGCTGCGGCCTTTTCGGTTTTTTCAGTTAATATGTCTATGAACCCTTCAGAATTCTCCGATTTCCACCACAGTTGACTCCCTAATCAGGGTTGCTAGTGGAAGTGATAGTATGATAGTGATTCGCATGGGTTTCCTGAAGTTTTGTTTACATTATATATTTAAATAATCACCATAGCAGTGACTTGTCAAGCATGGATTCCGGCATGGCAGCAAAATCAACCTTTTTATAGCGTTTTTTCGCCAGTTTCTTCTTGAGATATTGACATCCACTCCATAGCTAGATATATTTCCTCCTCTTATGGCAGTTTAACGTTGCAGATGAAAATTGACAACTTTTCTAAAAACCTCAACACATTTTAAAGGAAGAGGGTTCATGGGAAAAATAAAAGGCTCTGAAGCCATTATACAGTGCCTCCTTGAAGAGGGGGTTAAAACAATCTTTGGTTTTCCTGGCGGTGCGGTAATTGACCTCTATGATGATCTTATGGATTCTGAAGTTAAGCACGTCCTTGTTCGCCATGAGCAGGGTGCAGTACATGCGGCAGACGGCCTTGCCCGTGTAACCGGTGATGTCGGTGTCGCGCTGCTGACCTCGGGGCCCGGCGCGACCAATGGGGTAACAGCCATTGCCACCGCCTATATGGATTCCATCCCCATGGTTATCCTCACGGGTCAGGTTCCCACTCCTCTCATCGGGAACGACGCCTTTCAGGAAGTTGATATTGTTGGCATCACCCGCCCCTGTACCAAACATAACTATCTGGTGAGCAAAGCAGAGGATCTGGTACCGACACTGCGGGAAGCTTTTCATATCGCCCGTACCGGTCGCCCCGGTCCCGTACTCATCGATCTGCCGAAAGATGTCGTTGCCTCCATGGTGGAATTTGACGAAAAGAAACCCATACGCATGCAGAATTACCAGCCCACATATGAACCGCATATGGGCCAGGTTGAAAAGGCATGTAAAGAGATTCTCAAAGCCAAACAGCCGGTACTCTACGTTGGTGGCGGTGTCATTCTCTCCAACAGCAATGAAGAGCTGACCACACTTGCACGAAAACTCAACATACCCGTCACCATGACCCTCATGGGCCTTGGCGGATTCCCTGGCGGCGATCCTCTCTCAATGGGTATGCTGGGAATGCACGGGAGTTACACCGCAAACATGGCTGTTGCCAAAAGCGACCTGCTCATAGCAGTTGGCGCACGTTTTGATGATCGCGTTACCGGTCGTATTGATGCATTTGCGCCACATGCCAAGATCATCCACATCGATATCGACCCGACATCCATCAGTAAAAACGTCACCGTTGATATCCCCATTGTCGCCGACTGTAAACATGCTCTCACTGCCATGAACAGCTGGCTTGCCTCCTGTGGCGAAAATCTGGAGGAAGTTGGAGCCACCCACAGCGCATGGATAGAGACCATCGCCGAGTGGACCAAGAAACATCCCATGGCATACCTTGATGAAGGTGAGACCATTAAACCGCAGTTTGTCATTGAGAAGCTTGACGAACTAACGGGCGGTGATGCCATTATCACCACAGAGGTTGGCCAGAACCAGATGTGGGCTGCCCAGTTTTACAAGTTCAACAAACCCAGACGTCTTGTTACCTCCGGTGGTCTTGGAACCATGGGATACGGCCTTCCAGCCGCCATTGGCGCCAAGATGGCCTTCCCGGACGCCACTGTTATTGATGTGGCCGGAGACGGTTCCATCCAGATGAATATTCAGGAACTGGCAACCTCCAGACAGTATGACTGTCCGGTGATCATCTGCATTCTGAACAACAATTACCTCGGTATGGTTCGTCAGTGGCAGGAGCTTTTCTACGACAAACGATATGCCGCAACTGTCATGGAAGTTACCCCTGATTTTGTGGCTCTTGCCGAAGCATATGGCGCAGTTGGTATTCGCTGCGACAAGACCAGCGAAGTGGAAGCAACCATTAAACAGGCCCTGGAAGCAGTAAAGAAAACCACAGTGGTTCTGGATTTCCGTATTGCCCGTGAAGAAGGCGTCTTCCCGATGGTACCTGCCGGAAAAGCAACCACCGAGATGCTTCTTGTCTAGAGTGTTTCAAATACCGGCGAAATACTAAAAGGTGAAAGGTGGTGGGTTTCCACCACCTTATGAACACATATATTTTTTATTCACAGGATAAACCGATGAAACATACGCTTTCAGTTCTTCTCCAAAATAAACCAGGAGTTCTTTCACGGGTCACCGGCCTGTTCAGCGGCCGTGGCTTCAACATTGAAAGTCTCAGTGTTGCAGAGACCCTGGACTCTTCACTCTCTTGTCTGACCCTGGTCACCACCGGCAATGATGCCATTGTTGAGCAGATAACCAAGCAGCTTCACAAGCTCATTGATGTTATCAAAGTTACCGACATCAGTGAAGGTGAGTATGTTGAGAGGGAAATGGCACTCATCCGGGTCAAGGCAGAAAACACCACCCGCGCTGAAGTGCTTCGTGTTATTGATATTTTCCGTGGCAAAGTAATTGATGTCAGTCCAAAATCCTACGCAGTTGAAGTAACCGGCTCGGCGTCAAAAATTCAGGCTGTTATTGACATCCTCCGCCCCATTGGCATTAAAGAGATTGTCCGTACCGGCACCATTGCCATGGCCCGCGCACCAAAAAAATAGCTGCAGCACTCTGTGGCAAAATGGACCGGTTTGCTATTGTAATAAAAAGCAGATTTCGATGAATATCGTTATCTGCTTTTTACTCTTGTCAGCTCCCCATTCTCAAATAGACAAATATGACACAACCAAGGATCCCACTTGCCCGCGAAGGCTACCCATTCATCGCTTTTGCAGCTTTTGTAACCCTGATCACAGCCATCCTCGGCTATGAGTTTCTTGCCTGGCCGGCACTCTTTATTACAACGTTCATAGTCGCCTTTTTTCGCGATCCTGAACGGATGACTGATGCCTCTGACGAAAAACTCATATCCCCCGCCGATGGAAAGATAATCATCATTGAAGAGGTCTTTGATGATATTTACTTCCAGGAGCAGGTGCTGAAAATTTCAATCTTCATGAACGTCTTCAATGTCCATGTCAACCGAATCCCCATTGACGGTATCGTTGAAAAAATCGTCTATAAACCCGGCCAGTTTTATTCTGCAGACAGTAACAAAGGAGCATTACTGAATGAACGCTGCGGGGTCATTCTCAGGGCAAAGTCAGGAGAACGAATGGCCTTTGTCCAGGTTGCAGGACTCATTGCCCGGCGAATAGTCAACTGGCTGGAACCCGGTGACACTGTCCAGCGGGGAAAGCGCTTTGGCCTGATACGTTTTGGTTCACGGGTTGACTTGTATGTTCCAGCCACCAGTACCGTCCATGTTAAACTCGGACAAAAGGTACGGGCCGGTCAGACGGCGATAGCCTCCTTCCATTAACAAAAACTGTTTTCTTTTTACCTTTTCTCTCCCATGGCATATAATAGCAACAACAGGAATGGCAGCAGACTTCCCTCTCTTCCGGAGTACAGCAATGTCTGATTCACAGCAAAACACCAGCAACCGTTTCTATCCCTTGCCATGTATGTTCACCCTGGCAAGCCTGTTCTGCGGTTTTTACTCCATCATCTCTGCCATCAATTCCGATTTCAAGACGTCAGCCATCGCCATTCTTGTGGCTGCAATTTTTGATGCCCTTGATGGTCGGGTAGCCAGAATGACCCACAGCACCAGCCAGTTCGGAGCTGAACTTGATTCACTCTGCGACATGGTCTCTTTTGGTGTCTCACCGGCCGTTCTTGCCTATCTCTGGGCTCTGCACCCCTATGGCCGCTATGGATGGCT
>JAMOMO010000164.1 GCA_027067035.1 Desulfobulbaceae bacterium | reverse complement strand
CGCGCTCTACCATTTTTTTTGGGGTATGACGTAGTAGCATGTAGATATTCCTCTCTTCCTTGTGGGGGGATTCTGTTATTCCCAGACGTAGGCAGCAGTGAGTTCTGGGTTTTTCTGCCAGGGAGCCTGAAGATGACTCCAGACCTTCGAACTGGTCAGGCGGTCGATTTCTTCATAGAAATTTATGGCCCCTTTAAATCCGGCATAGGGGCCGCCAGAATCGTAGCTGTGCAACTGTTTCATGGGGATTCCCAGTTTCATAATGGAGAATTTTTCTTTAATACCGGCGCAGAAGATATCCGGCTTCATAAGTTCCACCAGTTTCTCAGCCTCGTACTGGTTGAGATCGTCAATTACGAGCGTGTTCTCATCCATATCTGAGATCAGGCCATCGTAGCGGTTAAAATCAAGACCAGCTTTGGTAAGTGCTTCAATTTCTTCGGGGCTTTTGCGCGGTGAGTAGCGGGTTTCATCGGCTTCCACGGTGAGTTCTTCAATATTTCTGCTGTCGGCATCAACCTTAAGATCAGGAAGAACCTGACGGCCTTCATAATCATCCCGATGGGCGAACTCATAGCCGGCGGAAATAACCTTCATTCCCATTTCAGCAAATAAGCCCTGGTAGTGATGAGCTCTTGAGGCACCGACAAAGAGCATGGCTGTTTTGCCTTCGGTTCGGGTTCGTACCTTTGCGGCGACTTTTTCTACCGCCGGTAATTCTTCTGTAATTACCTCTTCCACCTTGGCAATAAGATCCTTATCTCCAAAATAGCTTGCTATCTTACGCAGGCTTTTTGCGGTGGATTCAGCCCCGATAAAGTTTACCTTTATCCAGGGGATTCCATACTTTGTCTCCAGCATATCAGCTACATAGTTGATGGAGCGGTGGCACATAACAGCGTTGAGATCCGCAGTGTGGGCCGAGGCGAACTGATCGTAAGTGGAGTTACCTGAAAATGTGGAAATACAGGTGATGCCGCATTTTGCAAAGATACGGTCAATTTCAAAGCCATCGCCGCCAATGTTGTATTCGCCAAGGAGGTTGATTTTAAATGTACCGGGTTTTACCTCGTCATTTTCACCAACGATATGGCGGAAAACCTGATTATTCGCAATATGATGGCCTGCGGATTGACTTACCCCTTTATAGCCCTCACAGGAAAAGGCATATACATTACAATCTCCCAGTTCTTCTTTCATGAGACGGGTAACTGTATGGATATCGTCACCAATCAGTCCCACAGGACAGGTGGCAAAGACTGCAATGGATTTGGGGTGAAAAAGGTCATACGCCTCCTGAATTGCGGCTTTGAGTTTTTTTTCACCGCCAAAGATAATGTCCTGTTCCTGCATATCTGTAGAGAAGGCGTAAGGCATATAATTCTCCCCATCTACTCCCGCATCGGTCTGGTTACGACGGGTGAGCCAGGCATAAAAGCTACAGCCAATGGGCCCGTGTACCAGATTGACAATGTCACGGGTTGGTCCCATGATAACCCCTTTGCAGCCTGCATAGGTGCAGCCACGCATGGTGATGATGCCGGGAATGGTTCTGACATTTGCCGAGATCTCTGGCGTTTCGTTTTCCAGAGCCTCGTTGATTAATATTTGCTTGGCACGCTTTCGGGCGACTTTGGGTGGATATTTGGCAAGCAGTTTTGCCTTAATATCAGTCGGATTCCACTGCACCAGTTTTTCTGCTGTTGCCATAATAACTCCATGAGTGTTTGTTTTTTTAATTCTGCTTGATTGTACTAAATTGCGTTTTCCCCGGTTTCTCCGGTTCGTATGCGTACCGCATCAGGCATGGGCAGGATAAAAATTTTGCCATCCCCCGGTTTACCGCTCTGGTTGGATTTGATAATTGTATCCACAACCGTCTGCAGTTTGTTATCCGTGGTGACCACGGTGATAAGGCGTTTGGGGTAGAGTTTTCCCTTCTCACCAAGTAGCGCTGCCGCTTCTTCAAATCCTTCTTCTGCACCGGCCAGGACATCTGGATTCACGAAACCTTTCCCTCTACCCTGTGCTTCGTGAGCGAAAAATGAATCTATTCCAGCCTCACTGAGACGCTGTTTGGTAATATTCATCTTATTGATTCGTACCACAGCAATCACTTCTTTCATGCCGACTCTCCTTCAGAGGCTACAGGAGTATCTTGCACTCCTGAGCTTATGGTGTAGGATTCTTCCACTTCAGAGATAAATATTTTACCGTCGCCGAAGGCACCCTGTTTATCAGTACGGGCAGTTTTTATTATGGTCTCAATGACAAAATCTTTGTCTGCTGCATTAATCACAGACATAAGCATGGTTTTGGGGAGTTCGTCATAGGTTACCTCTCCAATTTTAATACCACGCTGTTTACCACGGCCGGCAACTGAATATTTTGTGACGGCCGGAAATCCTGCATCCATAAGGGCGGCAAGGACAGAGTCCGATTTTTCGGGTCGAACAATGGCTCTGATCATTATCATGGTGCTACTCCTTTTCTGTTGTTGTCGTTGTCTTGTGGGGTGAAAGTCTTGTTATTCCATAAGTCCAAATTCCATAAGCAGGGATTCCAACTCTTCGATTTCCATGGGCTGGGGGATGGTGAAGATTTCGTTCTCGTCAATGGCCTTCGCCAGCGCCCGGTATTCATCGGCCTGTTCTGCTTCAGAATCCCAGTCAATAACAGTCTTTCTATTAATTTCTGCTCGCTGTACATCGTTGTGGCGGGGGACGAAATGAATCATGTGCGTGCCGAGTTTTTCTGCGAATTTTTCAATCATCTCTTTTTCGTTATCTACCATCCGTGAGTT
>JAMOMO010000163.1 GCA_027067035.1 Desulfobulbaceae bacterium | reverse complement strand
GCGCTGAGGCTGCCCTCTTTTTCGGAGAGTTTTATGGCAAGTTCGGAGTGGTGGCCATGACGGTTGATCAGTCTGTCGTTCCACCGTGCTGAACCACGCAGTCCGACATCTGTTTCATAGCCAAGGCCAAAGGTGAATTTATGGGGAACTATGGGCTTCATCAGGACATTTATCGGCAGATCCCTGTCTGCTGCTTTGTGAAAGAGAGGGTCAATGGTGACCTCTTTTGCGTAATTGCTTGCGATGAGGATCTGCTGGAAGTGGAGCAGCTCCTCAAGGGAATAGGGTGTTCCTTTCCTGATGCTGTTGTACTCTTCAAGCAGATCCGGGTCGAGAAAATCCTGCTGAAAAAACACCTCCCCGAAGTAGTACAGTGGTCCTGTGTCCATAAGTAGGGTGAGCTCTGCACTGTTCCGGTCAAGGTCCACCAGCCATTCACTTTTGATAAAGCGTGCCTTTGGGTATCCATTTGAGAAGGCAACTGTCATGAACTGGTTTTTTGCTGCCTCATATTCGGCGTGGACAAGCCGGTTGCTGCAGCTGTTGAGATAATCCCGGATACTTTGTGCAAAGACTGCTTTGTCGGCACCTTCTCCCGTCCAGCGAATGTCACGTCTGCTGATGGTCAGTGCTACTCCTTTGTCTATGGTATAGGAGGCTTTCCAGACACCGTCCGTTTCACGAAGTGTGGCTGTTATGTGCGGCTGATAATAGCCATAGGGTTGCAGGGCCTCTCTTATCTCTTCATCTGCCTGCTGGTGAAGGTTCTTTATCCAGTGCGGATTGAGGTCTTTATTCTGTTTCTGTTTTTCAATATCAAGGAAGTTCAGGACATTCTGGCGCAGGGGATCTTCAATTCCGCGCACGGTCACTTCAAGTCGTGTCGCCGCCATGAGCGAAACCGCAGGGGAGACAGACAGGCAGAAGGCAATGGCTGCAAAGAGGAGTATCCGATACGGTGTGCGTCCCGACTTCACCGGGAAAGATAAAACAGGTTTCATTATTGTGGGTGTCAGACAGTTGGCTTCTGCTTAAAAAGAACTCCACTGCCTCAAAGAGATTATTCTCTGAGGCAGTGGAGGTGTGGAACAGTTGTTTCGGGGGAAAGAGGTGTGGGAGAGTGTTTATTCACAGCTGATGCATTCAGCCGGGCAGGAGCCGATGGCTTCTTCAACACACTCTTCGTCCACTGCGTCTTCGTCGATAACATAGGCCTTTGCCTCATCATCATTAAAGGCAAAAACATTTTTACAGAGCTCAACGCAGGTTTCGCATCCAATACATTCGTCTTGGTCAATTGCTACTTTTTTAGCCATTTGTATGTCCTCGTTTGTTTATACATCTGCTCTGCAGAAAAATCCTTGTGCAATATACAGGCTTTTCAGTCTCTGAACATGACTGCACAGCCTGCTGCTATCATCACACTGCCGGCAGATCTGTTAATGGTACCTACTGTCCTTTCACTCGCAAACAGTTGTCCTGCCATTGTTGCTGTCCACGCATAGCCGAGCAGAACGCTTCCGAGTACACAAAAGACAATAATACTTATCAGCAATACGTCAATGCTTCCTATCTGCTCAAGATTGACAAAGCCGGGAAGAAAACCGAGATAAAAGAGTATCACCTTCGGGTTGGCCAGGGTGATACTCAGCCCGCTGAAATAATTCTGCAGACAGGTGAGTTCTGCGGCTGCCCCGGTCTGATGCGTCTTTGCCGGAGAGCGCCACAGGCTGATGCCAAGCCAGATCAGGTACAGCCCGCCGCCATATTTGACAACGACGAAAAAACTGCCAAGGGCCGCAGCCATGGTGGAGAGTCCGTAGACGGCAAGGAGTAGAAATACCAGATCCCCTGTCACGATACCAAGGATCAGCACGGCAGCATGTGAAAATCCGCTGGCAAGTGCCCTTGCCACAGTGGCAAAGACACCTGGTCCGGGACTTGCCGCAAGGATAAACATGGCAGCAGCAAAGCTGAGCAGAGTGACAGTGGACATGGGTTTTTACAGTGCTTTGGCCTTGTCCATTGCTCTCTTAAAGGCATCGGCAGAACCGGCTATGACAGAATCACTGACACAGAATGCAAGACGAAAATAGCCCGGTGCGCCAAATCCCTGTCCGGGAACGGCAAGGATTTTCTCTTCCTGCAGAATGGCACAGAATTTCACATCATCTGCAATGGGAGCCCTGGGAAAGACGTAAAAGGCGCCTTTGGGCGGGATGAAGTCATATCCTGCATCACTGAGGATCTTGCAGAATGTTTCCCGTCGTTCAACATAGATGGAGTTGTCAACACTGGCATCCTGGAGCTCTGCCACCACTCTCTGCATGAGGGCCGGAGCATTGACAAATCCGAGGATACGGTTGGCCAGGGTCAGTGCATCGAGCAGTGCAGCCTTGTCTGTGATCTCAGGGTGGACTGCAAGGTAGCCGATACGTTCTCCTGGCAGTGACAGATCTTTTGAGTAGGACGAGAGAACGATGGAGTTGTTTGTTGCCTGAAAAACACTGCCAACCACATTGTTGTCAAAGATAATCTTACGGTAAGGCTCATCCGCCAGCAGGTAGATGGTTGTTTTCAGTTCAGCGCCTTTTTTGTCCAGCAGGGCACCGAGCTCATTCAGCGAATCCTGAGAGTAGATCTGACCGGTTGGATTGTTGGGGGAGTTGATGATAACGGCCTTGGTCTTTTCAGTGATGGCCGCTTCAATTGCCTTTATGTCAAGGTTGAACTCGCTGTCGGTCTGGACGATTTTACTCACTCCTCCATGGTTGTCCACGTAGAAGTTGTATTCAACAAAGTAGGGGGCAAGGAGGATAACTTCTTCACCCGGGTTGAGAAGGGACTTCATCACAATATTCAGAGCACCGGCAGCACCGCAGGTCATGAGCATGTCACCATGAAAGACGTCTATTCCCTGCTCACTGGACATCTTGCCGGCAAGGGCTTCTCTGACCCATGGATATCCGCCATTGGGCATGTAGGCATGCATACCGGGAGTTTCATCAGCCACAATTTCCCTTATCACCTTGTTGTATTCGGCAGGCGGCGGTACATCCGGGTTGCCGAGGCTGAAGTCAAAAACATTCTCTGCACCGTACTGTGCCTTCATCTTGGCACCTTCTTCAAACATCTTACGGATCCAGGAAGATTTCTCTGCAAAAGTACGCATCTTTGTGGAAATGGTCATTATGATTTACTCCTTATGTATTGGTGCTGTTTTGTTATCGACTGGTAAACGATATATAAACTATCTCTTTTTAAAGAAATCGTAGGCCGCATTGATCTCTTTCATTTTTTCTTCGGCAACAGCCCGGAACTCTTCTCCAAGATGACGAACTTTGTCCGGGTGGTACTTCATGCTGAGTTTGCGGTATGCTTTTTTTATGGCAGCCTGATCTGCCCCCGGCTCAAGTCCCAGGACGGCATAATAGTGATCGGCTGATCCCTGCTGACTGTAGGACGACTGCTGCTGTTGTCTGCCGTACTTGTATTTTGCCTCAATGGTGCGTTTGTCATAATCATTGATCTGCAGGTAATCTGCAATATCCCTGGCGATTTTCAGTTCAGCTTCAGGGACCTGTGTTTTGGTGTAGAGAATCTGGTAGATGAGTTCAAGGAGGATGAGTCGGGGTTCATAGTCAAAGGTGTCCCGAAATTCCAGGAGCAGGGACTCCATGGAATGTGTAGAGTTTACAGCCTCTTTGATCAGGTTTTTAACCCAGTACATCCGGGTCTGGTCGTAGCGCAGGTTGTACTGGAAAAAACGCTGTATGGTGGAGATCTCTTCTTTGCTGACAACTCCGTCGATCTTGGCAATATTGATCAGGATGTGGACCAGCAGCCAGACGAAGCGGTTGTGACTCTCCGTCTGTGACGCCTCATAGGTGGAGACTTTCTTCTGAATCCAGTAGCTGAATCCCCAGAAGAGACCTATAAAGAGTAAAATTCCGGCAAGGCCGGAATAGAGAAGGACTCCAAGAAAGTTCAACAGTCCGGAAAAACCGCCTGTGAGTAAACTGAAGAGGAGCAGGATAAGAAGACAGCCGCCACATCCTGGCTGTTCGTTTCGTTGGTATTGCATGGTGAGTTATGGTGCCAAAAGGGATGTTATTGGTGGTATGAATCGTCTCCAAAAAGGGCATTGATGAATTCATCGGCGTCAAAATCACGCAGGTCATCTATCTGTTCACCTATGCCGATAAAGCGAATGGGGATTGCAAGTTCCCGGCTGATATTGGCAACGATGCCACCCTTTGCAGTACCATCAAGTTTAGTAAGTGCAAGGCCGGTTATTGTGACGGCCTCGTTGAAAAGTTTTGCCTGTGACACGGCATTTTGTCCGGTGGTTGCATCCAGAACCAGCAGGATTTCATGGGGAGCGTCGCTGAGTCTTTTTCCCATGACCCGTTTGATTTTTTTCAGTTCTTCCATGAGATTGACCTGGGTGTGCAGTCTTCCGGCTGTGTCCACTATAACCACATCATAGTCTTCTGCAACGGCGCGGTCCATGGCATCAAAGGCAACGGCTGAAGGATCGGCACCCTCCTGCCCAGAGACTACCTGGACATCATTGCGCTCACCCCATATTCTGAGCTGAGCCACAGCCGCTGCGCGAAAGGTGTCTGCAGCCACCAGGAGAACAGATTGTCCGGAGTTTTTGAATTTCCTGGCTATCTTTCCGATTGTTGTGGTTTTTCCCACGCCGTTTACTCCCACCACCATGATCACAAAGGGACCGGATTCAGGCATTATCAGCTCTGCATCCTTGCCGGAGTCCGTGATAAAAGAGCGCAGTTTCTCTTTGAGTACCGCCTTCAGCTCAGTGGGGTTGGAGAGGGCATCGCGTTTAACCCGTTTTCGTGCGTCATCAAGGAGTTCCATGGCGGTATTGATGCCAAGGTCAGCGGTGATGAGGATTTCTTCAAGTTCATCAAAGAGATCACTGTCAATCTCTTTTTTCCCGAGAAAAAGGCTGTCCATCCGGTACACAAGGGACTCTTTGGTCTTGTTGAGCCGTGAAGAGAGGCGCTGAAACATTGATCCGATACCGGCGCTGCTGCTCTCCTGCTGTTCACTTTCGGGGACAGTTTCTTCTGCTTCGGGTTCCGTCTGAGTGGAGTCGTCCCTTTCAGGGAGGCGGGTGAGCGTTTCATCGCTGTCACTTGTGGCGGATTCCTTTTTTTCTTCTCTGGTATCACTTTTGGAAGGAACGCTTTCTGGTACCTGTTCAATGGCGGCAGGGGCTTCTGTTTCTGCTTCTGCTGCTTCAAACGGTTCTTCAACAAGGTCCCGGCTCTCCTGCTCCGCAGGCAGCTCAGCGTTGTCACTCTTTTTTGAGAATTTTTTCTTAAACCAGCCTAACATAGACGAAATCCTTTACTCTGCAGAAAAATTTGCAATTTAACACTGTTTCTTTCAATCACGAAAACTTTCCATATTACGGCCAGATCATGAAGAAAGCAATAAAAACAGACAGAGAAATGAATCATCTGTGATAATAATGTGAGGTGAGTGAAGGTGGTGGTGGAAAATATTTGCTTTTCCGGAGAACAGCATTACTGTATGGCTTGATTGTGACCGCTGTTCCCTGTTTTCATCTGCGGCCGTGATCATAATGGAAATGAAAGAGTATCTTTTACATTTTATATATTGTTACAGGAGGGTGTTATGAGTTCATGTGGTTCAGGAAGTTCCTGCTCAAGTGGTAGTTGCGGAAGCAGCCAAGAGTCCCAACAGGCCCAGATGGCGCAGCAGGACAATGCCATTACCCGGTCTCTCGGGAAGATTAAAAATAAGATTCTGGTGATGAGCGGCAAGGGTGGTGTGGGAAAATCCACGGTATCTGTGAATCTGGCGCTTGGTCTGGCAGCAAGAGGTCACAAGGTCGGGCTGATGGATGTGGATCTCCACGGTCCCGATGTTATCCGGATGCTTGATCTGAAGGGAAGCCTTGAGGCACCGGAAAACCCCAATGATCTTGTTCCCCCCCTTGAGTATAACGACAACCTGAAAGTCGTTTCTCTGGAGTACATGATGAAGGACCGTGACGAGGCCATTATCTGGCGCGGACCTCTCAAAATTCAGGCGATTCGTCAGTTTGTTGCAGATATGGACTGGGGAGAGCTTGACTATCTGGTCATTGATGCCCCTCCGGGAACAGGTGATGAACCACTTTCAGTGGCGCAGACCATCCCCGGAGTGAAGGCCCTGGTTGTTACCACTCCTCAGAAAGTGGCTTTGGCCGATGTTCGCAAATCCCTCAACTTCTGTCGGACCGTTGAGATGGAAGTTGTAGGTGTTGTTGAGAATATGTCCGGTTTTGTCTGTCCGGAGTGTAATGCCACTGTGGATATTTTTAAGACAGGCGGCGGCGAAGAGATTGCCCGTGAGTTTGAACTGGCCTTCCTTGGCGCGGTTCCCATGGACCCAAAGGTTGTTATTGCAGGCGATGACGGGGTACCATACCTTTCATCTGATGCCAAGAGTCCTGCAACCGAAGCCTTCTCAAAGGTTGTGGACAGCGTTGAGCTGCGTCTTCCTCCGGTTGCCGCTCCGGTGAGCCTGAATATGGCTTCCAGTGACTCCGGCTCTGACTGTGGCTGCGGTGGTACCTGCAACCCTGATACCTGCGACTGCTGATTCTTTCTGAAACCGGATTGGGCGGAATCTGGACATGGGCAGGTGGTGGCACCTGTCCATGTCTCTCCCGTCATTCCAGCATTTTAACTTCTTTCTTTAAAATTCTATGTTCCTCAAACAACTAACCGTCGGATCCATGGGCGTCTGCTGTTATATTGTCGGCTGTTCCAAGACCAGTCTCTGTGCTGTGATAGACCCGGGTGGTGACGAAGAACGTATCCTGCAGGAAGTACAAGATGCGGGACTTACCATTGACAGTATCATTGCCACCCACGGCCATCCTGATCATGTCTGCGGCAACAGGAAGGTGAAGGAGGCAAGTGGGGCTGATATTATCATGCATGAGGCTGACGCTGAGTTTTTTGCCCGTCCCGAAGTTGAGAAGTATTTTTCCATGCTGGGGCTTGAGGCATCACCACCCGTTGATCGTACCGTAAAACATGGTGATGTGATAACGCTGGGTGAAGAAAAGCTGCAGGTTATTCACACCCCGGGCCACACACCCGGCGGGATCTGCCTCTACTGTGCCCCGGACCTGATCACCGGAGACTCTCTTTTTGTGGGCGGGATTGGTCGTACTGATTTCCCCGGTGGTTCTCATGATGAACTGATCTCCGGTATCCAGGAGAAGCTGTTGACTCTTCCGCCTGAGACCGTTGTCTGGCCGGGACATGGCTACGGGGGATCCCGTTCAACCATTGAGGAAGAGGCGCGTTCAAATCCCTATCTGATCTGATTCATTTCATTTTGCTGTAACCTTATCCTATGCGTGAAATTGTTCTCGGTACCGCGGGCCATGTTGATCATGGAAAGACCAGTTTTATCCGGGCATTAACCGGTATTGAGACTGACAGGCTCAAGGAAGAAAAGAAGCGCGGAATCACCATTGAGCTGGGGTTTGCCTATCTGGATCTGCCCTGTGGACATCGTCTGGGAATCGTGGATGTTCCGGGCCATGAAAAGTTTGTCAAGAACATGGTTGCCGGTGTCTCCGGGATGGACCTTGTTGCTTTTATTATAGCGGCTGACGAGGGCATCATGCCCCAGACCCGGGAGCACTTTGAGATCTGTCGTCTCCTCGGGGTGAAGCAGGGGCTTATCATCATCACCAAGAAAGATATGGTGGATGAAGAGTGGCTGGAGATGGTCATTGAAGAGGTGCGCGAATATTGCCAGGAGAGCTTTCTGGAAGATGCTCCTCTGGTTTCCGTTTCCTCTATAAGCGGTGAGGGGATGGATGAGGTGCGTGAGCTGCTTGACTCCTTTGTCGCAGCTCAGCAGTTTCATGAGGTGCATGGCCCTTTCCGCCTTCCGGTTGATCGGATTTTTGCCATAAAGGGCTTTGGCTCTGTTATCACCGGAACGTCCATGTCCGGTCGGGTGTCCATTGGGGATGAGCTCTGCTTTTACCCACGTGACATGGTGGCCAAGGTTCGTGGCATTCAGGTGCATTCCTCCGATGTGGAGGCCGTTGAGGCTGGACACCGGACGGCCATTAACCTCCAGGGTGTTGATACGGCTTCTGTGTCCCGCGGCATGGTTGCGGCCACTCCCGGTTCCCTCCTGCCGGGCTATATGCTGGACTGTGAATTTCTGTATCTTGCCTCAAATGCAAAGCCGTTGAAACATCGGGCCCGGGTGCGTGTGCATCTGGGGACAGCTGAAATCATGGGAAGAATCTCTCTGCTTGATCGTGATCTGCTGCAGCCCGGGGATACTGCAGGGGTCCAGGTGCTTCTGGAAGAGGCTGTTGCCGTCTGGCCCGGAGACCACTACGTGATCCGCTCCTACTCGCCCGTTGCCACCATCGGTGGTGGCGAGGTCCTTGGAAACATGCCGCCCCGCAAGCGAAAACGTCTTACTGACCCGGATCGTGGCGACAATATAAAGACCTTTGAAATCCTGCGTGGCGATGATCTGGAGGCAAAGATCCTGCTTTTTCTGCGGGAACGTGGAAGCATGGGACTCAGCTTTGATGAGCTTGCGGTGCGACTTGGAATCTTTGGAAAACAGCTCAAAAAGATCATCACAGCCCCCCTCTCTTCCAGGAAGATTGTGGTGGTTGATTCTGCAACACAGCGCTATCTTGAAAAATCCGTGACGGACCGGGTGGAGCAGTCTCTGCTGGACACTCTGGAACGATATCATCGTGAAAATCCATTACAGGCCGGACTCTCCAAAGAGGAGTTGCGCTCGGGGCTGGGACGTAATGTGGACCAGAAGGTTTTTCATTTCTGTCTCAATGACCTGCAGAAGAAAGATCTGGTGGTTCAGGAGGATTCTGCGGTGCGGCTGGCCTCCCACCAGGTGGCGCTTCAGGCCGACGAAAAACAGCTGCAAAAGGATCTTGAAGACTGGTATCGGGAGAAAGCCCTCGCCCCAGCGACCATGCGGGAGACAATGGAGCATTTCGGTGACTATCCTGAAGCCCTTGTAAAAGAGGTCTTCTCCCTTTTAGTCCGTGAGGAAAAGCTGATAAAGGTGAGTGAAACCCTCTATTACGATGCCTCGGCCATCAGGTCTCTTGCTGAAAAAGTTTCCGGTTTCATTGAAAAAGAGGGTGAAATAGATGCCCCCCGTTTTAAAAATCTCACCGGATTGACCCGTAAGTTTTCAATCCCGCTGCTTGAGTATTTCGACCGTATTAAACTCACCATCCGTGTAGGTGATATCCGCATACTGCGGAAAAAAAGATAGGGATATGCCGTACATTATCAACCCCAAAGAATAGTTTTCCCGATCATTATTAAAACACCAGACCGCAAACCTGTTCATCGTGGCTGGGCGTTCTTCGCCTCAGTCCGCCTGGCGCTGCTGACCCTTTTTTTACTCGCTTCAACGTCTGTCATCGGGACCCTTCTTCCCCAGAATAAAAGTTCTGACTGGTACCTCCGTGAATATGGCTTCTTCTGGAGCCGTTTCATTGAGCTTTTCAATTTCTCTGATATGTACCATTCCCTCTGGTTTTTCATGCTTCTCGGTATCCTCTGCAGCAATCTCATTGTCTGCAGTCTGGATCGCTTTCCCGCTGTCTGGAAACAGATAACAATGGATGGTCTCACTGTCTCCAGTGACAGAATTCAGCGGATGAGACTGCAGGGAGCATGGTTTATGCCTTTTTCCGCACCAAGAAGCGCTGAGCTGTTACGGGAAAAGCTGCTCCGGCTCGGGTGGAAAAACAGTATCCGGCAGGAAAACGATGAACAGATTCTCCTCTTCGCCCAGCGGGGAGCCTTCAGCAGGATCGGGGTATATGTTGTCCACGGTTCCATCCTGATTATTATACTCGGGGCACTGATTGGAAGCTTTACCGGCTTTAAGGGCACCGTGGTTATCCCTGTTGCAGATCAGACAGAAAAGATCTTTGTGGCAGGAGGAAGGTCCACCATTGATCTTGGTTTTACCGTCCGCTGTGATTTTTTTGATATTGAATTATATCCGGACGGTACTGTGAAAAGTTATCGGTCGGGCCTGACGATCATTGAGGACGGGCAGGAGGTTCTCAGAAAAACCATAGCAGTGAATTCTCCGCTGACATATCAAGGTATCACCTTTTATCAGGCGGGTTATGAAGGGTTTAATGCGTTTATGGTGGAACTGCACAGCATTGAGAGCGGTCGGACACTGGAGACCACTGTTCCTTTTCAGGTTGAGCAGCAGTGGCGGAAGGAAGGACTCTCTTTTGGTATAATTAACGCCGAGCTGCAGGGGCAGACTGTGCTCAGGATGAAGGTATGGCTTGCTGTCAGGGGCGTGGCTCCACTTGCGCTCTGGTTTGATGATGGTGAGTCACAGACAGTAATGACTGGTGGAAAGGCTTATGAAATGCGGCTGAAGCAGGCCTATGCAACGGGGCTGCAGGTGAGTCGTGATCCCGGGGTCCGGGTTGTCTATCTGGGATTTCTTCTGATGGTTGTCGGTTTACTGCTCAGTTTCTTCCTGTCCCACAGACGGATCTGGTTCCTTCTCCAAGGGGAAGGAGAAGGAACCAGGGTTCTTTTTGCCGGGGGTAGCAATAAAAACCGATCCGAATTTGAAAAACAGTTCATGGCCCTGCAGAAGAGGCTGGAAGATGTATCCCCGGGCGGGGCCTGAACTGATATTTCCCTGCTATTTACCGAAATTAATCTTCTTGAAAAGAATCTCGCCAAACATGAACGCGGCGAGGAAGAAGAAGATTGCTCCAACGGTTATCATACTTTCATGGAGACTGGGGGTATAGGAGTAGTATTTTGGAAGATCAACCACATTGAACTGGAAGTAGTGTGGAATCAGCTGTCCGACAATGACCAGATGATAGAAGAGACTAAAGGAACCGATCAGGCAGGATAAGCTTGCAATTGCAAGGATACCCTTATTCTTTCCCTTTGTGATCAGGACCAGCAGCAGCGGCAGAACAACGGCCAGAAAAACTTCTCCTATCCAGAAGTTTGGTGCAAAGTCACCCTGTACCAGAAGGAACATGGCTTCAGGATTTTTTGTGAACTGGGGAGAGAAGCCGCCCATGATTTTAACGCCGGTGAAATAGAGAACTCCGAAGAGCAGGATCATAAAGAGACGGGCTGTGGCACGCAGTGCGTTGTCTTCCGCCTTGCTTGCTGTTTCGTTGTTTAATTTATTGGCAATCCATGTGAAGAGAAGGATTGCTGCACAGCCGGTGAGTGTGGAAAGGGAGAGGAAGTAGAGAGGCATGTAATTCTCACTCCAGAATCCGCGTCCACCCAGAATGGCCATATCCGAGTTCATATTGAGATTTCCCATGGTCACTGTAACGAGTGCAATGATGGCAAAAATTCTGGCCCTTTTTTCATTTTTCATGAAAAGGGAGAGCAGGTTGAAGACCATAAAAATCATATAGAGGCTGTAAATGGTGGTCTTCCACCAGATATTGGAAGACGGATGGGGAGAGAGCAGGGCGAAGAAGGGGACTCTCCAGGGGTTTTCCAGTTCAATGGTGATACACATAAGCCCGGTGGCCATGGTAATCAGCGCCAGAAATGCCGTCCTGTTGATGATGGGTTTGAAGACCTCAATATTAAAGACCTGGCCGAGAGAACAGACAATACAGAGCCCGGTTGAAAGGCAGGCAAAGAAGACATAGGGGGTGATCAGTATTCCCCAGGGGATTTCACGGCTGGTACCAAAGACGTTGTCATGCCCGACCAGCAGAGCATGTGCTCCGAATGAGAGTCCGATCGCACTGATTATTGCCAGAACAAGAAAGAGTATCTCCTGGCGTCCAAACGTTATAAAATTTGAGTCGATTTTGTTTTCAAGAATCATGGTGCTTTTCCTGTTGTTTGAATAAAATATTTGCAGGTTTGAAGTTTCTTTTCGGTTATTTTTCCACGTAAAAGACATTTGGCATACTGTTCAGTTCGGGACGCAGTACCCAGAAGACTTTACCGGCAGAGTGGATGAGCTTGTAGGCAGGGGTCTCGGGATTGGTGAGGTCACCAAATACCCGGACATTTGCCGGACAGGCATCAGCACACGCTGTAATTTTACCGTTGCTCTCTTTGAGTTTGGTGTCGTAACAGAAGTTACACTTGTCAATGGCGCGGATTTCCTCGTCAAAAAATCTGGCATTGTATGGACAGGCAGCCATACAGGTTTTACAGCCGATACATTTGCTGATGTTCATGCGTACAATGCCATTGACCTTATCTTTGAAGGTGGCACTGGTGGGGCAGACGCGAACACAGGGAGGACGGTTGCAGTGGTTGCAGAGAATGGGCATGAAGATGCGTTCTCTCTCTCCGGGGGCAACGGGGACGCTGCGTTCCAGAATGGTTGTTCTGTAGCCGTGTATGGAAACATTATTTGTTTTGCGGCATGCGACCAGGCATTTTTCACAGTCAATGCAGTGCTTCTCACGAATGACCATGGTGTAATGCGGGTTGTACGGGTAATTTCCGTCAAGAATTTTACCGCCGCTCACGGCACCCTCAACATTTTTCGCCGATGTCAGAGAAAGAACCGTTCCTCCGAGAAACACACCGGTTATGGCGAGGCCAAATTGCAGAAACTGTCGCCTCTCCACAGAGGGGATATTTTCCACCCCCTCATTTCTGAGTTTTTTTAAATCTTCGATCTTCATACTCTCCTCTTTGTTTACCTTCATTCCGTCCTCTTTTAAATCTTCTCTTGCTATTCAGGCTCATCGTGACACATATCACAGTCCTGTTTTATTATTTTGCCAAATTTGGTCTCATGCTCTTCATCGTGACAACGGAAGCAGCCGTATCCTTTGTCAGCATTGAGGTGTCCAAGATGCTGGCGGTATGTTCCCCAGGTGACTTTCATCCTGGGCCACACATTGTTCAGGTAGGCTTCCAGCAGGAATGCCCCTGAGCGAGTGATTTGTTTTTTGTTGGCAGT
>JAMOMO010000162.1 GCA_027067035.1 Desulfobulbaceae bacterium | reverse complement strand
CGGGGAGTTTCCTGCATGTGCAGGCCGTGGTACAGCTCTATCGTGATCAGCTGCAGCTGAAAATTGATGATGTCAGGCCCGTGTCGCGGCAGGATGCTGATCTGGCCGATTTTGTCCCGAGTTGTCCGCTGAACAGAGAAGAGCTTGCCCGGCGGATGCAGAAGCTGGTGGCCTCTGTGGAGAACTCCTTCCTGCGAAAGATCCTCAACAGATTCTTAAAAAAAGAGCCCATGTGGCAGCGTTTTCAGGATTCGCCAGCGGCAAAGGGGATTCATCATGCCTACCTTGGCGGGCTTCTCGAACACTCTCTTTCGGTGGCGGAACTTGCCGACACGATCTCCGGGCATTATCCCGGTGTTGATCGTTCCCTTCTTATTGCCGGAGCGCTGCTCCATGATCTTGGCAAGGTGGAAGAGCTGAGCATGGATCTGGCTCTTATCGACTATACCCGCCGTGGCCGTCTCAAGGGGCATCTTGTCATGGGCAGTGAGATGGTGGCGGCGGAAGCCGCCAGGATCAAGGATTTTCCGCCGGAGCTGCTTGAGCAGCTGCAGCATCTGATTCTCAGCCACCATGGTCGCCATGAGTTTGGCTCTCCCACGGTTCCCATGACCATTGAGGCTTTTCTCTTAAGCTTTCTTGATGATCTCGATGCCAAGATGAACCTGATGGAACAATTGCGGGCCAAAATGAAGGAGCCCGGCCTTCACCTCACCGACTATCAGCGTTCCCTTGAGCGTTTTCTCTATCTGACCCCGCTGCCGGTCACGGAAGAGCATGACAGCAACGACAAAAAGAGTGCTGAAGCTCCAGTGAAACAGCAGTCTCTCTTTTAACAGATGAATGACAGCCGGCAGACAGGGAATGGGGCGCTGGTCATAGCCGGAAAGCCCTTCTACGGGCAGCGGCAGGCGGTAAATCTCCTTGGCAGGAGTCTGGCGTCTGGTCGTGTTGCCCACGCCTATCTGTTCCGTGGACCTGAAGGCGTCGGAAAACAGTTGCTTGCCAGAGGCCTTACTGCGGCCTTGAACTGCAGTGATCGAAAAGGCCTTTCATCCTGCGGACGCTGCCCGTCGTGCAGGAAATTTGCAGCCGGCTCACACCCCGATTTTTTTCGTGTATCCCCGGAAAAAGGTGCGATTAAAATAGCACAGGTTCGTGAGCTCATAAAAAAACTCTCCTTTGCCCCTTACGAGGCGCAGACCCGGGTTGTTCTCATTGAAGATGTTCATAGCATGCGCCAGGAGGCAGCAAACAGTCTGCTCAAGACCCTGGAGGAACCGCCCGAAAATAATGTCCTGATTCTCACTGCAGACTCGGCTGCCAATGTGCTGCAGACAATTGTTTCCAGGTGTCAGACCGTCCCCTTCTACTCGCTCAGCAGTGAGGATACTGCTGAAATTCTCACCGCTCTGGATAAAGAGATGAGCGGAGAAACGGCACGTCTGCTGGCACGGCTCGCAGAAGGCAGTCCCGGCAGGGCTGTTCTGCTCCATAAAAGAGAGCTGGTGGCCTTCTGGGATGATCTGTTACAGCTGCTTGTGGATCAGCGTGATGACGAGGCCCGGGTGATTGGACAGTGTCTGCTGATGGCGGAACAGATGGCGGCGCTCAAGGAAGATCTTCCTCAGCTTTTCTCCCTTATCAGACTCTGGATCAGGGACAGTCTTTGCATCACTCACGGTCAGGCCGCGGGGCAGGATGCTTTGAAGACACGGAAAGACTGGAGTTCTGAACAATATTTTGCTAAACTGCAGGCCGTTAATCAGGCGGAAAAAGAATTGTCCCGAAATTGTAACCGAACTCTTGTCTGTGAGGTGCTTCTTTTTCGGCTGAAAGAATAGTAGGAATTATGGCAGAAGAACAGCAGAGAAAAGAAGAGTCCCCGCCGGTGTCCGCCGGGAAAGATGCGAAACTGAACTATTTTTACCGCATCCGGTTTCGGGAAAAAGGCCAGGAGTTTACGGCGTCATCGGAACTTGATGATCTGAGTCGCGGTGAAGTTGTCATGGTTCGTGGAGAGTTTGGTCTTGAGCCTGCCTGTATCATCTGTTCAGCCCCTGCCTGCAGGGAATCCGATGTGGAACGAAGGGCAAGTTATGAGATTTTACGGCGTGCTGCCCATGAAGAGTGTAACCGCTATAGAAATATTCCTCTGGAAGAGGCACAGGCCTTTGCCACGTGCAAAGAGCTGATAGTCCGTCATGCACTGCAGATGCGGCTCGTTCGTGTGGAGCGCTTTTTTAACGGCAGTAAGATGATTTTCTATTTTACTGCTGATAAACGGGTGGATTTCAGGGCACTGGTCAAGGATCTGGTGCAGGAGTTCAGAACCAGGGTTGAGATGCGGCAGGTGGGAGTGCGCCATGAGACCAAGATGATTGGCGGTCTCGGGACCTGTGGCCGGGAACTCTGCTGTTCCGGTCATATGAAAAAGTTTGACTCTGTTTCCATCAAGATGGCCAAAGAGCAGGATCTGCCCCTTAATCCGTCAAAGATTTCCGGTGTCTGCAATCGGCTTCTCTGCTGCCTTACCTATGAATTTGAGACCTATAAACGGGAACGAAAGGGCATGCCCCGACCCGGTAAAAAGATTAAAGTTGATGGACACTGTTACCGGGTGCGACGCCAGAATCCGCTGCAGGCGAGCCTTCAGGTGGTGGATGAAGAGGGTGAGGTCCAGCTGCTGACGGCTGAACAGTGGAAAAATGCTGAGCCGGTGCGGCAGGAGAAAAAGCCGAATAAAGGAAAAAAGGACAGAAAGACAGGCAGAAAAGATTGAACTTCTTTTCGTGGGTATGGATTTTCTGTGCTATAATAAAGAGTTAACGTTTTTTGAGGAAGGAACAGCGGGGCATTGTGCCCTGCGATCACTGTATAATTACCATGACAACCTATATAACAACCCCGATTTATTACGTAAATGCCCAGCCCCATCTGGGACATGCCTATACCACCATTGTTGCTGACACCTACGCCCGCTTCAGGCGTCTTATCGGTGACAGTGTTCGTTTCCAGACCGGAACAGACGAGCATGGCGATAAAATTGCTGAAGCTGCAGAGCGTGAAGGGGTGAGCCCCAAGGAGTATGTGGACCGGATCAGTGGCATGTTCCGGGAGACCTGGCCCCTGCTTGATGTCAAGCCTGATAATTTTATCAGGACCACGGATCCTGAGCATGTGCTTACGGTACAGAATATTCTGCAGCAGGTGTATGACAAGGGGGATATCTACTTTGACAAGTACACCGGTCTCTACTGTACCGGATGCGAACGGTTTTTAACGGAAAAGGAACTGGTGGACGGCAAGTGCCCGGATCATCAGACCGCGCCGGATGAGATTACCGAAGAGAATTACTTTTTCCGGATGTCCCGTTATCAGCAGGAGCTGATTGATCACATTCATGCAAATCCTGATTTTATCACCCCGGAACGCTACAGGAACGAGGTGCTGTCATTCTTGAGCGAGCCTCTGGAGGATCTCTGTATATCACGTCCCACTTCCCGTCTCACCTGGGGTATCCCCCTGCCGTTTGATGAAAACTTTGTCACCTATGTCTGGTTTGATGCACTCATCAACTATCTCACCGGGATCGGCTACCCTGACGGAGACAACTTTGAGGAGTACTGGAGGGTTGCAGAGCATGTCATTGCCAAGGATATCTTAAAACCCCACGCCATCTACTGGCCCACCATGGTCCTTTCCACGGGGCTGCCCCTCTATAAGAAACTGCATGTCCACGGATACTGGAATGTGGATGAGACCAAGATGTCCAAGAGTATCGGGAATGTGATACGGCCGGCTGAGCTTGTTGAGGCATATGGAGTGGACAGTATCCGCTATTTTATCCTCCGTGAAATGTCCTTTGGCCTTGATGCCTCGTTCAGTTCAGATGCCATTGTGGCCAGGATGAATTCCGACCTTGCCAACGACATCGGCAACCTCTACAGCCGGACCTGCGCCATGCTGATGAAGTATTGTGATGGCGTGGTGCCGGAGGCAGTGGCAGCTGATGATGATACGGTCCTGCGTGATCTTGCAGCAGAGGTACTGCAGCGTTATCGGGAAGAGATGAACAGCTTTCAGTTTCATCGCGGACTCCAGGCGGTATGGGAGTTGATCAGTCAGGCCAACAGGTATATTGTTGAGAATGAGCCGTGGGCCCTTGTAAAAGATGAAAGCCGGGGAGACCGCCTCAACACTGTTCTTTACAACCTTGTTGAGACCCTGCGACTCCTCACCCTGATGCTGCAGCCGGTGATGCCGGGAACATGCAGAAAGATGGCACAGGGACTCGGGCTTGAGCCTGAGAATCCGCTGGTCGCGGATCTTGCTGAACATGGAAACTGGGGCGGGATGCCGGGTGGAACGCGTCTTGAGAAAGTCAGCGCACTGTTCCCCCGTGTTGATGTGAAGAAGAAAAAACAGCCGGTCAAGGAGCAGAGCAAAAAGAAAAAATCCTCAAAGGCGGAGAAAAAACAGAAGCAGAAACCCGCCCTTGCCGAAGGAGTGATAAGCTTTGATCAGTTTCAGGAACTTGAGCTGAGGGTAGGCGAAATTGTGGCTGCAGAGCCCGTTAAAAAATCTGATCGTCTGCTTCAGCTCACGGTGAAGGCGCCGGAAGAACGGACCATTGTAGCGGGAATTGCCGAGTATTACCGGCCGGAGGAAATCACTGGTATGCTGGTACTGATTGTTGCCAATCTGCAGCCGGTGAAATTGATGGGTGTGGAGTCACAGGGAATGGTGCTTGCCGCCAAGGTGGAAGAGGGCGGGAAAACCCGTCTGGTTCTCTCCACTGTGAGTGGAAAAGTTCCTCCCGGAACTCCCGTTGCATAAAAAAAATATGGAGTATTCAGATGTTTGTTGTAAATAATTTTATGATGGCCATAGCCCAGCTGCTCGATTTTCTGCTCACGGCCTATATGTGGATTATCATAGGTCGGGCGGTGATATCCTGGGTAAATGCGGATCCGTACAATCCCATTGTACGCTTTCTCTACGATGTGACCGAGCCACCACTCAGCAGGATCAGGCGTTTTCTGCCCATAAGTATGGGTGGCATAGATTTTTCTCCCATGATTCTAATCATGGCCATCATGTTTCTTCAGAGTTTTCTGGTGCCAACCCTGAAACAGCTGGCCATGGGGATGGGATAGTAAAAAACGGGTCTGTTGATCTGGCGTTCGATGTTGCAGCTGTATCTGTTTGATTACTTTGTGTTCAAAAGAGCTTGACCAGGAGAGGATTTTGCCATGACATTAACCCCGCAGTTAATTAAAGATCAGGAATTTCAGGTCAAATTCAGAGGGTGTGATCCGCTTGAGGTGAGGGATTATCTTGAGACCATAGCCGATGAATTTTTTGAACTGCAGGAGCAGTGCAAGGAGTATCTCGAAGAACTGGAGCTTCTGCGTAAGGAAAAAGAGACCTCGGAAGACTATAACAGTTCACTGGAAACTGATATGGAGTTTACCAGGAAGATATCAGAGGAACTGAAAGAGGGCTGTGTCCAGAAGGAGGAGAAGCTCAAGGAACTGAATAAAGAGGTGGAGGAGTTACAGCTGCGGATTGCCGACATGGAGCAGGAGAATGTTGAGCGGGACGAAGAGGTGAGTGCGGCAAGTGCCAAGGTTGAAGAAGCTGAGGCCGCCCTAAAGGAGGCAGAGACGGAAAAAGAAAGCCTGCGTGCAAAGATAGAACTCCTCAGGGAACAGAACAGTGAACTGAAAAAAGAGGAGGTCGATTTTAAATCAGCCCTGGCTACGGCCCAGCAGTTTGCAGAGGATCTCAAAGAGAAGAGCAGGCTGGAGGCTGAAGAGATGATCGCGGCGGCAAAGGCTGAAATTGAAAAGATCCGTGATGATGCCCACGCAGAACTCACCCGTCTGCCCATTGAGATTGCGGCACTCAAGAAGAAGAAGAGTGAAGTGAAAGAGGAGTTAAAGTCGACGCTTGAAAGTTACCTTGAGACCATTGATGTCTTCTATCCTGATGAGGATGATGAGAGTGAAAGTGATGACACGGCGGAGGAAGAATCCACTGAAGTGACTTTGTCTGCGGAGTCGGAGCCGGAGGCGGTTCCTGAGGCGGATGAGCCGAAAGATCTGGACGATCTTTTTGAAAAAATTGAAATTAATGAAGATGGCTCAGTGGCTGCTGAAGACTTTGAAAAACTCAGCTCTTCTTCCGCGAGCAGTTCTGATCTGGCCGAGGATGCTCTTGAGTCTCTGCTGCGGGGAGATCAGGCAGGAGCGGATGATGATGAGTTTAACTTAAAGGACATGTTTACCCTGGAGCTCAAGGACGAGGAAAAAGGCTCCTCTTCCTGAGAATTGGCCGGTGCCGTTTCTTGCATCCTCTCAGGATGGGCGTACGCTGCTGCGAGTCTATGTTCAGCCAAAGGCATCGCGGACAGGCCTGGTCGGCCTCCATGGTGATGCCGTTAAGCTTGCGATCACGGCAGCACCGGTGGATGGCAAGGCCAATGCCGCCCTGCTTTCCTTTCTGGCAAAGTTTCTGGGTCTGAAGAAGAGGGATCTGGAAATCAGACACGGGCTGAAGTCCCGGAACAAAACAGTGCTTGTAACGGGTCTTGACAGTGAGGAAATTCGATCAAAAATAGAGGACAGTCTGCTCTGAGCTCCTCTGGCGTGAGTTGTGAGCTGCTTTTTCCTTCGAACGTTGTATCTCATAATGACAGGAGTTGCGCATGAAACGGTATGTGATCGGAAACTGGAAGAGTAATAAAACCAGAAACAGTGCCCAGGACTGGTTCGCCGAGTTTGCAGACCTGTATCGGCCTGTTGACGGTCTCGAAGTCATTGTGGCACCCTCTTTTATCTGTCTGTGCAGCCTTTCAGAATATGTTCAGGCTCTGGATCTGAAAAATTTTTCACTGGCGGCACAGGATGTTTCCCCGTTTCCAAAGGGTTCATACACCGGTGCAGTTGCAGCCGATATGATTCGGGGCATGGTTGATTATGTGATCATCGGCCATTCCGAACGGAGGCGCTATTTTCATGAAACTTCACAGGATACAGCCAACAAGATGTCAGAGGCGGTTGATGCGGGGTTGAAACCCATTGTCTGTATTGATCAGCCCTATGCCATGTCGCAACTCACTGCGCTCAATGACATTGATTGCGATGAGTTACTGATTGCCTATGGCCCGACTGAGGCGGCAAGCACCCGGATTCCCGAGCAGCCGCAACGTGTTCTCGAAGCCACAAAATTTATTCGCCAGGTACAGTCTGAAAGATCAGTTGTCTATGGCGGATCTCTGCTGCCTGAGAACGTGGAGGAGTATATCAGACTTGAGGGACTCTCCGGAATCTTTGTGGGACAGTCAAGCCTTGATGCACGGGTCTTTGCAGATATCTGTAACCGGGTGGGGAATTTTGTCTCAGCTGCCTGAGGAATACTCTCCTGAATCCGTGACAGCAGCTCCGCATGAACTCTCAGGGCATTCTGCCTGCAGCTGTTTTCCCGTGAGCAGGGTCTGTTATTTCTTCTTTTTCTTCGGAAGCAGAAAAGATGCCACAAAGCCTGCCGAGTAGAGTCCCGCCCCTATCAGTCCCACCAGCCCGACAACCCCCAGGAATCCCGGTTTTTTTGCCAGTGAGTCCGCAAGAATAAGAATTGAAGAGCCCACAATGAGGGCTGATATGATCATGGATATCCCCATGAGTCTGCTTGAGGAATCCACCTTGTCGGCAAGGTGTTCAATGCGTTTCATTTCAAGGTTCAGGGTCAGACGGTTGTGCCGCACCTGATCAATTATCCGCTGCACATTGATGGGCAGATTTTCTATGAGATCGACATACTCATTCATGCTTTTCTGCATGCGCTCCCGAAGGGCTGTGAAACCGTATCGTTTGGTGACCACCTCTCTGATCTGCGGTTCCACGTGGGCAAGTACGTTAAAAGATGGATCAAAGTGTTCGGCCACGCCCTCAATGGTGGTGAGGGCCTTGGTGAGAAGGATCAGGTCCGACGGGCAGGTTATCTGATAACGCTGCAGCATGTCGAAGAAATCGGAGAGGAGCCGGGTGATGTCGAGCTGCTTGAGATCGGCATCCTGGAAGGTGGATGCCATGATCTGGGCATCAGCCCGGAAGTCGCGCCTGTCGGTGACCATGGGGTCCACATCTGTCAGTTCAACCACCACTCTGCAGAGCTTGTCTATGTTACCCTGACTGATGGAAGCCACAAGATCGATGAGCTGTTCAGCTGTCTTTTTATCAAGGTGACCGGTCATGCCGCAATCAATAAAACAGAGCCTCTGGCCGGGAAGGAGGAAGATATTTCCCGGATGGGGATCGGCATGAAAAAAGCCATATCTGAGGCACTGTTTGAACACCGCATCCGTGCCGTTTGCAACAATTTTCCGACGTTCTTCCGGCGTCAGGGTCATGGGGTCAACCGACGAGAGGGGGCGTCCCTTGATCTCTTCCAGAGTCAGCACATTTCTGGTGGAAACCTCACGGTAGACTTTGGGAAAACAGATGTTCGGGTCGTTCTCGAAATAGCGGCGCAGTTTGTCCGTTGACTGGGCCTCCTGAAGAAAGTTCATCTCTTTGGTTATTTCCCGTGAGAATTCGGCAGCCACAGCCACCGGGCTGTAGCCGAGATTGGAAAAATAGTCTTCCACAAACTGGGCAAGCCACTCCAGAAGCGCCATATCCTCCTCAACAAGCTTACTGCTGCCGGGGCGCAGCACTTTCAGGACCACGGCTGTACCGTCTTTCAGGGTGGCCCTGTGTACCTGCGCCATGGAGGCGGCGGCCAGAGGAACCTCGTCAATGGATGCAAAGAGCTGGTTGAGACGGCCGGGAAATTCCCTGTTCAGTACTTTTTCAATTTCACTGAAAGGGACCTGGCCACAGTTATCCTGGAGGTGCTTGAACTCTTCTGCCCATTCAACGGGAATGAGGTCCGGGCGGGTCGCAAGGATCTGGCCAAGTTTTATGTAGGTTGGGCCGAGTTCCTCAAGGACATGGCGCATCCTGACAGGACGCGAGGAGTGCTGGTCCTCCTGGCTGTCTTCCTGGACTTTGCCGCTGCTGAAGCTCTCGAGCCCCATATCAACAATGATCTCCTTAAAACCGAATTTGGAGAGCACCTTGATGATGTTGGTGAGTCGTTTGGTGCTCTGAATGGTTTTTTTGATATTGGTGACTTTCATTGGAGGGTGCCCGTCAGGACTTGAATATTTCGAAGATGGCGCTGTCTTTCACGACACTTGCAGTGAGGGCTTTCATCCAGTGCTGCAACTGCTCTTCATTGACGTCAACATTCTGCTTTGTCCATAAGTCCTGGCTGTCCGGGACAAGCCGGAGGAGCTGCTGCAGAAGGGGTACTTTTTTTGCGGGATCCTGCAGTGGACAGAGGATGCTGAGGGCATCGCTGAGTTGGATGATAAGGGCATAGAGAGGGGTGTTGCACTCCTGGGGGCGATGATGGAATCCAACGGTGTTTAGCAGGCTTTCGGGGAAAAGCCAGCGGGTGAGCAGGCGGTAACCCACCTGTTCATGATCTATTCCCAGGGTCTCGATTTCCAGGGGCTTGCAGAGAATGGGGGCTGTCTCCGGCAGCTCAAGAATTTTCAGATATTCCTCGGGACGGGCTGTGAACAGGGCGAGTTTGCCGATGTCATGGATCAGCCCGGCAATAAAAAGTTCACTGGGAGAGCAGCGGAATTCTTCTGCCAGGATTTTTGCACAGAGTCCGCAGGTGAAGGAGTGGTACCAGAAGATGTCGATGGCTTTCCGGTTGCTGTCACTGATGTTTTTAAAGGAATTGAAGACAGCTTTGCCAAGCACAAGGTTGTGAACTTCATTGAAACCGAGCACCGTGACGGCCTTGTCCAGAGTGGCGACTTCCCGCGGCATTCCGAAAAAGGCGGAATTGGCAAGCTTGAGGATGGTTGCACACATGGCCTGGTCCGGGAGGATGGCCTGGACAAGATCCTCAGCTGAACTCTCAGGGTCTGCAGTGACAGCGAGTACCTTGGAGACAGTTGCAGGAAGGGATGGAAGCGAGTCAACCTGCCTGAAAATTTCTGCGTTTTGCTGGATTGGCATAGTGTGTTGGACCTGCTGTGTTCAATGAACCCTGCAGCCGCAGGATGTGCTGTTTTGGGTATCCTGAATCCGTGACGGAAATCTGGCAATAAATCGCATGGTATTCTGAATCCATATGGCTTCCTGAAAATTTCCTTCGAATGCCCCGGATCAGGGAGTATGATAAGAAATAGTCGGGAAAAACTGTAAAATCAATAGCTTTTTGGTGTTTGTTCCTGTCTCCTGAGCATAAGAGGCAGTGATATGGAGCATGCCGGTGGAATTACAGTACAGCCAGCCAGCCTTCTTTGTGTACTGTGTCATCGGGTAAAAGGCCTTGTTGAAACTGCGCAAAATATGCTTGACGAGCACTCATGAATCCCTGTTAACAGTATATGGCAGGCTTATTGTAAAAAGCAAATGGAAATCCGGATGGAGAGGATAACGGGCCCCCGGGAGGGATTTTTCCACGGTGCGGGTGGCCCGTCAGTACATTTGAAAGGATCTTTTTTACAGTGCTCCCAATCGTCTTATCCGTTCCTGCATGGGTGGATGTGTGGAAAAAAGATTTGCCAGCTGGCCCCCTGACAGGGGGTTGACAATGTACATCTGGGCAGTTGCCGGATTGACATCCATGGGCCTGCGCCTGTTGTAGATCTCAAGCTGCTGCAGGGCAGATGCCAGAGAGCGTGGTTTGCCGCAGATGGCAGCCCCTGAGGCGTCGGCCTGGTATTCCCGGCTTCTTGAAATCGCCATCTGGATGAGTGAGGCGCCCAAAGGGGCCAGTATCATCATGGCAATGCTTCCAATGAGTCCGCCGCCGCCATCATCGTCATCGGAGCGGCCGCCAAAGATCATTGCCCACTGGGCCATTGTCGCCATGTAGCTGATGGCACCGGCCATGGTTGCGGCAATGGAGCTGATCAGGATGTCGCGGTTTTTGATATGGGCAAGCTCGTGGGCCATGACCCCTTCCAGTTCGTCATGCTTTAATATCTTCATCAGCCCTGTGGTCACAGCCACTGCAGCATGGGCAGGGTTGCGTCCGGTGGCAAAGGCATTTGGCGTGTCCTGATGGATAATATAGACCCGCGGCATGGGAAGTCCAGCCTGCCTGGCGAGCTGGCCCACCATGGCGTGGAGCTCAGGTGCTTCCGCCGGGCTGACTTCCCGTGCGCCACTCATCTTCAGTGCCATCTTGTCACTGAACCAGTAGGCAAAGAAGTTCATCCCAAGGGCCATGATCAGGGCAAAAATCATCCCGTTGCTGCCACCCAGCATCTGTCCGGCCACCATGAAAACTGCGGTCATGCAGGCCATGAGTACCGCTGTTTTTATCATACTTGTCATTTTCTGTTGCCTCCAAGGAACGTTTGAATTCTTCCCCATTATTCTGAGGCCATACAATAATTATGGAGTGATCCCTGTCAAGCTCGGCGATGTCCTATAGTTCTTTCAGATCAAAATTTCCCTGATTTTTATAGGCTTTTCGAACAAGGGCTGTCAGCTCCCTTTTTATGGAGGAGGCCTCGGGGATTTCCTTGAGTACCGGCAGGAATTTTTCAACAGGCTGCGGGGCGTGGAGCCGCATCTTTTTTTCAATGCTGATGGCCCCGCCGGTGGTGATGGTCCCGGACATGGATCCGGAGGTGGATGCGTCGCCTTCAAGGTTGCGAAGAAAGAGCATGATCCCGCTGATATCGTTCTTCTGATAAAAGAGCCTGATCTCCTCCTCTATGACATCATGATCCTCCACAAGGGAGGCTAGCTGTCTGCGATAGTCGTGTACGTGGTCGTACAGAGAGGCGTAAACGTCAAAAAACATATTGCGAAAGCGTGATTTACGGAAAAAACCCCGAACCGGCTGTCCTTCAAAGAGTCGTTTCCGGATGGTGGGGGAGTGGCTCACGTAGGAGTCAAAGAAGAGAACCTCTCCAAGTGAGGTGAGGGTGTAGAATTCCTCTATGAGTTCGTCATCCTGCAGCAGGGCATAAATGCGCAGAAGGTCAAAGCCGATTTTGTTCTCAAGCATCAGGGCTGTGTCGATGATTTCCCGCTGATAGAGATCTGAATCTTCCTCTATGATTTTGCGAAACCCGAAATAGCGGTCGGCAATCTCTTTTTTGACCTCGAAGGTCAGGCTTTTTGCAAAATCTTCCATGCAATGGCTCTCCTGGAGTTGGAAGTCGAGGTATCTGCTTGACAGTGGCTTTCTATCGGATGATTATAGCGTGTCCAGAAATGACTTGCATCAATATTCACGGGAAGGAGATATGGGATACTCGGATTTTAACGATGACCTGCCTGCAAAAATCAAGGAACAAGCTGATATTGTACAGGTAATCGGGGAATGTGTCGAACTGAGACGGGCGGGTGTGCGTTTTCTTGGCTGCTGTCCTTTTCATAATGAGAAGACCCCCTCCTTTTCAGTGCATCCGGGACAGCAGTTCTTCTACTGTTTCGGCTGCGGTGCCTCAGGTGATGTCTTTGAGTTTCAGATGAAGTATCACAACCTTGATTTTCCAACGGCCATGAAGGATCTGGCCAGGCGATTCAATGTGGCGCTTCCCGAGAAGCCACAGTCGCCCGAAGAGAAGGAGAGGAGCCGCAGGCGGAAGGCCATGTATGCCGTGAATGAAAAAGCTGCTGCAATTTTCCGCAGGAACCTCGTGGATGCGCCCCAGGCGGAGGTGGCCAGAAAATACCTTGAAAAACGGCAGATTCCGCTTCCGGTGCAGGAGGATTTTGGCCTTGGTTATGCACCTTCACCCGACACCGCAGGCTGGGAGTTCCTGGGGGCGCAGTTGGATGAGGCGGAGAAACTGGCAGCCATTGATGCCGGCCTGCTGGTGAAAAAAGAACAGGGCGGGACATATGATCGTTTCCGGGACAGGGTCCTGTTTCCGATCTCTGACAGAAGGGGGCGGGTGATCGGCTTTGGAGGGCGGATCATCGGGGATGGTCAGCCGAA
>JAMOMO010000161.1 GCA_027067035.1 Desulfobulbaceae bacterium | reverse complement strand
CAGCTTATCCGGTTCCTTCCGAGGACTTGATGCTCCTCCCTGACCGGGCCGTCGCCTGTCCATCTCCGCCTGCAGCACAGCAGGGTCGAGTACAATTCCGGGGGGACAGCCATCAATCACGGCCCCGACCCCTGTTCCATGTGATTCGCCCCAGGTGGTCACCCGAAAGGCCTTACCAAACGTATTTCCTGCCATCAGTGTTCTTCCTCTTTGTTTATATCCTCAAGCTGCCTGTAAAATTTCTCAATTTCAACCACAGCATCATAAACCATCATTGCAGCAGTATCAATTATACAGTCTGCAGCCTCTTTGTATAGCGGATTCCGCTGCTGCAGGACCTCTTCCATCTCCTGGCAGATATCTTTTCCGGTGAGACTGGGCCGCTGGGACGAGGAACTATCGTCGCCCAGGATGCGTTTTCTAAGGGTATCAGGATCCGCCTGGAGCCACACCACAACAGCACGTTTTTTTATTTCAGGCCACACTTCATGATGCAGAATGGCACCACCTCCGGTGGCCACCACGCAGGATTCCCGCTCTGCAAGATCCAGCAAAACCTGTTTTTCATAGTTCCGAAAGGCCGCCCAGCCTTCGTTTTTTACAATCTCTGTCACTGAAGAACCACACAGATCGGTAATCATCCGGTCAGAATCAAGAAATTCATAGTCCAGGCGCTGCGCCAGCTTCTCTCCGATACTTGACTTTCCCACGGCACGACCGCCTACGAGATAGATACTTTTTTTCATCCTGCTCCAATTTCCTTCATCACCCTGTTGCAGGGTATCTGAGACATTTCACTCCGTAAGTATAGTAATGGTGCTCTCACCACTTACATGAGCAAGATAATCCTGAATCACCCTGAGGTCCACCCCATTTCCCGTCAGTTCTCCACAAACCCTGTCTCAACGTGGCAGAACTTTCAGGAAACCATCGGTAATTATTCCATTTTTCCCAGAAGGGTGTGGCTCGGTCAGGCAACATTGTATCAATCATCCCGTTCCTACTGCACCAGATCAAACGCCATCTTGTTCAAGGCGGGAGGAATAATTGAGCAATCTTTGTTGAGTCACTCAAAAAAACAGATCTTCACAGAAAACAGTACCAGTAAGCTTTTAAACAGGAGAGAGAAATTGAAGAAAAGAAAGGGGGCCAAGACAAGCAGAGGTCACTTATTGGAGTAACAAATTCGCATACATAGCCCCTGAACAAGAGCACCAAAAAGCAGATAAAAAGAGAGTACAATGGTGAAGGTCAGTCCGAAATAGTCAATCATGATAGGTAACAGTGGCACCTTGATTGCTCTGGAGGCAAAAAAGACAACGACATATTCATCTTTCATCCCGTGGTCACGAAGATTATCAATAAGCGGGTACCACACATACATCGGCCCATGACTGATAACCCCTGCAGCCAACGCCCAGAACCACCCTTTCAAACCACTCTCACCACCGAGATGACGGGCAAGCTGTTTTGGTTTAATAAAAAGATTAAGAGTGGTGGTAAGCAGAATCACCACCGCAATAATAGGCAGGATTTTAATCAGAATAGCACTGCTTTTTTGGAGAGCAAGCAGAGCGGATTGGCTCTGTACAAGAAAAAACAGACCATATGCTATCAGGACCCCCCAAAACAGTTTTTTCCCACGAAAAACAAAAGGCTTGCCGGTATTTTTCATGAGATAATCTGCATGGTAAGAGCAGTTGCTATTGCAGTAAGAATGGCAAAAATAAAGGCCAGGACATTTCGATAGAGAGTAAACCGCCCTCCAAACACTTCAATCTCGGCAGGGAGCTGGATAAATCCCAGCGTCACCCATGAAATAAGAAAAGCACTGACGGCATACAAAGAGATCCCCTGCTGAAGCAACTCTCCACCAATAAGATAGCTGACAATCGGATTACCAGCTACCACGGCACCTGTGAACGTACCCACCAGCGTGTCAAAAAAAGGGTTTCCCTGAAACAGCGACGCCAGGACTTCCGGTGTAACCAGAACCTGAAACATGCCTACAAGTCCAATGGTTGCAATTAACAGAGGGGCCATACTCAGAAACGAGAGACTGCTCCTTCGTAAGGCTCTTAAAAGAAATGCATCCCGTAACGAACTTCCTTGCGGCGATACAGCAGTAGCGTTTTTTTTTGATTTCATCGGCACATGCAGAAAATTGTATGGGACCACTTCAAATTAACATATACCCACAATAAACATGAAATCTTGTCCTGCAAGGGGAAGACTGTTCTTTTTTGCAAATACCGGAAGCATCCAGGAATTTCATACTCTGTTTTCCTCAATCAAAACTCAGCCCGGCTCACCC
>JAMOMO010000160.1 GCA_027067035.1 Desulfobulbaceae bacterium | reverse complement strand
ACAGCGGCGGCAAATATGGAGAGAACATCATCTCCCTGTTCAGTTCCTATCTCCATTAGCAGAGAAGCACCAGGTAAAAGAACAGGCAGAAGCTGTCTGGATATTTTTTTTACCGTCTCCAGTCCTTTTTCTCCACCGTCCAGGGCAAGATGTGGTTCATAGCGATCCACTTCCGGCTGCAACCCCGCAGCCATCTCTGAACTGCTGATATATGGAGGATTGGACACTGCCAGGGAAAAACAGGGACGACAACGGATGGCAGAGAGCAGGTCCGAGCGGACAAATGTAACAAGTTTGTCAACACCATGGAGCTTTGCGTTCTGCCGGGCCACCAGGAGAGCTTCCATGGAAAGATCAATTGCTATTACCGGTCGGCCAAGCTCCTTTGCAAGCACAATTGCTATAATTCCGCTCCCTGTACACAAATCAAGTATCAGTCCGCGGGGACTGGACTGTTTTTTCCAGACCGAGAGTGCCTTTTCCACCAGCAGTTCCGTCTCCGGACGGGGAATGAGAACATCGGGGCCGACCAGAAAGTCCATTGACCAGAATTCACGGCTGCCGGTAATATAGGCAAGGGGCTGACGCTGTTCGCGGAGGCGGAGTAATTCAAGGTACTCAAGCTCTTTGCACGATTCGATCTCATCCCCTGCCATGAGGTAGAGCTCCGTCTGGGATTTCCCGAGACAGTGGCAGAGAAGAAGCCTGGCATCAAGTTCCGCTGTGTCAACACCGGCTGCTTCCAGTCTCTGTGCCGAAGCATGAAGAAGCGTGTGGATCCGCACTACTGTTCCCAGGGGGAAGACGTGTCAGCTGAATCTGCAATCACACAGTGCCTGTTCATTGGATCTGTTTCAGTTTTTCTTCCTGATCGTGGGTGATAAGCGGGTTAAGAACCTCTTCAAGCTTTCCTGCCATGATGGCGTCAAGTTTGTAGAGAGTAAGATTAATGCGATGGTCGGTCATACGACCCTGAGGAAAGTTATAGGTTCGGATTCGTTCACTTCTGTCTCCACTGCCGACCTGGCTTTTACGCTCTTCAGAGATCTTATCGTGATGCTCCTGTTCCATTTTATCGAGCAGACGGGCACGGAGTACGGTAAGAGCCTTGGCCTTGTTCTTGTGCTGTGACTTCTCATCCTGACAGGTGACCACAAGTCCTGTGGGAAGATGGGTGATACGTACAGCAGAGTCTGTGGTATTCACCGACTGACCACCGGGACCTGATGCCCGATACACATCAAATTTCAATTCACTGGGGTTGATGTTCAGTTCAACTTCATCTGCCTCAGGGAGGATGGCAACGGTGACGGCAGAGGTGTGGATACGCCCCTGAGTCTCTGTTTCAGGAACCCGCTGAACACGGTGGACACCACTTTCATATTTGAGTCGTGAGTAGACGGAATCCCCGGTGATAAGCGCTATAATTTCCTTGAAACCGCCGATCCCCAGTGGACTGGAGCTCATGATTTCAACCTTCCAGCCCATGGATTCTGCATAACGGGAGTACATGCGAAAGAGATCGGCCACAAAAAGGGCTGCCTCATCACCACCTGTCCCGGCTCTGATTTCAAGAAAGGTGTTACGCTCATCGTTTGGATCTTTGGGGAGAAGCAGCAGCATAATCTCCTGCTCAAGTTTTTTTTCTCTTTCAAGGAGCTCCTCAATCTCCTCTTTTGCCAGCTCAAGCAGCTCCTGATCCTCATCAGTATCCTGCAGCAGTTCCCGGTTCTCAGCAATATCCGCCACAACCTCGTCAAGTTCATTATAGAGCAGCTGAAGTTTGCTGAGATGAGCATGTTCCTGAGCCACACTCTGATACGCCTTCTGATCATTGATCAGAGAGGGATCAGAAAGCCTTCCTTCAAGGTGAGATATTTTTTCATCAAGGTCTGTGAGTTTATCAAGCATGAAGGAGTACCGGGCTAAGAATGGTCAGGACCATAAAACAGAAAAGATCCACAACCTGCGGGCAGGCTGTGGATCAGCAGAAAACGAAAACAGAGAAACGACAAAAGACTGCTGTCTGAGAAAAACACAGCAGAACAGTTTGTTATTTTTTGTTTTTCTCGAAATGTTTTGCGTAACGTTTCTTGAACTTCTCAATTCGTCCCGCGGTATCAATCAGTTTCTGTTTTCCTGTGAAAAATGGATGACAGGCAGAACAGATCTCAACATTCATCTCCGGATTCACTGATCCGATTTCAACTTCATTACCACAACCGCATTTAGCTGTAATCTTATGATATTCTGGATGTATATCGCTTCTCATAATCTTTATTCCTTAAAAAGAGGAGTGATCTCACAATCACGTTTTATATTTTACTATATCAAAAGAGTGAAAATATAATAAAAGCGGGTGATAATTTCAACCAAAAACCCTCACCGGCACAAAATACTTGCCCATGGCCCGGCATCAACTGTTCATGGAATCAAAAAACTCTTCGTTGGTTTCATACTGCTTCAACTTATCAAGGATAAACTCCATGCCGTTGGCAGGATTCATGGAGGCAAGAAGCTTGCGGAGAATCCAGACACGGTTCAAGACCACGGGATCAAGGAGCAGATCTTCTTTTCTGGTACCGGATTTTTTAACATCTATGGCCGGATAAATCCGTCTGTCTGACATCTTCCTGTCCAGAACAACCTCCATATTACCAGTTCCCTTAAACTCTTCAAAAATAACTTCATCCATACGGCTGCCGGTCTCGACAAGGGCAGAGGCGATAATGGTAAGACTGCCACCCTCCTCAATATTTCTGGCGGCACCAAAAAACCGTTTGGGACGATGCAGAGCATTTGCCTCAACACCACCGGAAAGGATCTTTCCACTGGCAGGAGTCACCGTATTATACGCCCTGGCGAGTCGAGTGATACTATCGAGAAGAATCACCACGTCCTTTTTATGCTCAACCAGTCGTTTGGCTTTTTCAATAACCATCTCTGCAACCTGAATATGACGCTGTGGCGGTTCATCAAAGGTGGAACTGACCACTTCGGCCGTCTTGACAGTACGCTTCATCTCAGTCACCTCTTCAGGGCGCTCATCAATAAGCAGTACGATGAGGTACACTTCCTTGTGGTTCCTGGCAATGGCATTGGCAAGTTTCTGGATAAGTACCGTTTTACCGGTTCGTGGCGGGGCAACGATTAATCCGCGCTGTCCTTTCCCAAGGGGACACATCATCTCCATAAGACGCATGGAATAATTGTCCGGCTCGCATTCAAGCTTGAATTTTTCTTCAGGATGGAGCGGGGTTAGGTTTCCAAAAACAGTCTTCTTTTTGGCTGCTTCCGGTGAATCAAAGTTGATGGCCTCCACCTTGAGCAGTGCAAAATAGCGTTCTCCATCCTTGGGGGCACGGACAAGGCCTTCAATGGTATCCCCGGTCCTCAGGCCCAGCCGCCTGATCTGTGAGGGAGAGACATAGATATCATCAGGACCCGGAAGATAGTTGTAATCCGGAGCCCTCAAAAAACCAAAGCCATCGGGAAGAATCTCAAGAACACCGTTACCCCGCATTTTCCCGTCTTTATCAGCCTGAGCCTGAAGAATGGCAAAGATCAGTTCCTGCTTACGCAGAGTGTTAACACTTTCCACCTTGAGCTTTCGCCCGAGTTTTACCAGGTCAACGATTTTCTTGAGTTTTAAGTCAGCCAGATTCATTAATTCATTTCTCCTTTATAGAGGCTGTTTGGCGAGGTGATTTGCATTCTTCTATGGTTCCCTGACATACCGCAGAGACTTCTTTTATAAATTAGTCGATTGTAATCAGGATAGTATGGTCACTATTTGAACAATTAGCTTCAGACATCTCTGTCCGTAAAAAGACCGGATACAGGAATTTGACAACTATGTCAGCAAATAAATAGCGTGTAGTTTGTAGATAGGATTATATGGAAATAATTGAATAGTATATTGAATTGCACACAAGTGATATATTGCGCAACTTCGTTTACATCATACAGCGTCGTTCTTTGGAACCGGAGTAACGATAATTGGTTTACTGAATTCTCTATTTCGAGCAGAATCTCAGGCAGGACTAGCGTTTGATTAGTGGTATAGTAAGGTTTCAGGAAATAGCTGTCAAGCCTTTTTCATCCTCTTTGACAAATTCATCCTAAAAAAGGAACATTCAGCTCAGTTCTGCGGCAAGTGCCTGCAGCAAGCGCATGGTTTCCTTAAAGGTTCCAGAGTTATCAATGACTCTATCCCCCAGGTGACATTTTTCCTCAAGGGACATCTGGGCTGAGATAGCCTTCAGCGCATCATCTGCAGACACTGTATCTCTGACGACAATCCTGCTGACACACGTATCGGTATCTGCAAAGACCACCAGATCCGTGTCAAAATCATCCTTCCATCCGCTTTCAAAGAGCAGCGGTATCTCAACCACCAGATGCTCGCCAGATTCTTTTGCCGAGTGGCACTCCTGCAGTATCTCACTGCGTACAAGGGGATGAAGAAGAGAATCGAGTCTCTTCCGGAGCCCCCTGTCTGAGAATATCCCACTGCGCAATGCACTGCGATCAATGCTTCCGTCAGGCAGAAAAAAATCATCAGAAAATTCCCTGCGCACCTTATTGTACCCGGAACCTCCCGGCTCCAGAAGAATCCGGCAAATGGCATCCGCGCTGATATATCTACAACCGAGTTCAGCTGCCAGGGCCTTGGCGACAAAACTCTTTCCGGTTCCAATCCCACCAGTCACCGCAATGTTCATGACACCTTCACCAGGATTTCATGCTCCCCCATTCGCAACTGATCAACAATTTCCTGAAAATCAGACCACAGTGGAGCTGTATAATCCAGGGATTCACCACTCATGGGATGCGACAGCTGAAGACGATGGGCATGAAGCATCTGCCGGGGATACTCTCTGGTGTTTCTGGCCCTGCCATACAGTGTGTCACCGGCAACAGGATGCCCGATTGAGGCCATGTGGACCCGGATCTGATGTGTCCGTCCAGTCTCAATCCTGATGCGGAGCAGGCTGCAGTTTTCAGCATATTCCTCAAGCACCTCCCAGGAACTGGCGGCATGGCGGCCATGATGTTCTTCACATACCGCCATCTTCTGTCTCTGTACCGGATGTCTGCCAATGGGAGCGACAATACGGCCCTGTTTCTCGCGCAGGAATCCGTGAACGAGGGCCAGATATTCCTTGTCAACTGCCCTTTCCTTGAACGCATCCACCAGCAGCTGGTGACAACGGGATGTCTTGGCAACCAGCATGATCCCGGAAGTATCCTTGTCAAGTCGGTGCACAATTCCAGGCCTGACTTCATCACCGACACCTGCGATCTCCATACAGTGGTACAAAAGCCCGTTCACAAGGGTTTGATCAGGATTACCGCTTGCGGGATGAACCACGATTCCGGGAGGTTTTGAGATAAGAAGAAGGGAATCATCCTCAAAGAGGATGTCAAAAGGGATTTTCTGGGGAAGCAGCTGCGGAGCAGGAGCCTCAAAGATACTCCCCTGTACCCGTTCTCCGGTCTTGAGACGGTAACTGCTCTTTTTCCTGTTGCCGTCAACTCGAAGAAGGCCCATTCGGATGGATTGAATCAGAGTACTTCTGGAAACATCAGGAACAAGCTGAACAAGAACGTGATCAAAACGGAGACCGGAAAGCGCATCTGACACCTGGTGGTCGACTTTCACTGTGCCTTCTGCTGGAGATATTCTATCTGAAGGAGAGGTCATGACCAGGTGCCATGGTCTGAGAAATTACTGCGAAATGTGTCAGAAATGGTTGGAATCAATTAAACATGTCATCAATGAGGGTTTCGATTTTGGATTCATCCACCTTTCGCGCAAGTGAAATCTCGGTCACCAGCAGATTTTTGGCAGTATCCATCATCTTTCTCTCACCATACGACAGGTCCTTATCCACACTCAGGAGATACAGATCACGAAGAACAGCAGCCACCTCATGAATGGATCCGGTCTTAATCTTCTCCATATAGTCACGATAGCGCCGATTCCAGGTCTGTGATCCTATCTCGGAATCACGATCCCGCAAAATTTCAAGAACCGCCTCAACTTCCTTTTTACTGATAATCGCACGAAGCCCTACATTATCACTGCTGGCAGTGGGAATCATGATTTTCATGTCATTGTCCAATATTTTCATGACATAAAATGCCTGATCAATACCAGCAACAGTTTGACTCTCAATAGCTTCTATAACACCTACACCATGGGCCGGATAAACGGCCATATCACCTTGAACAAACAAAGTATCCTCCTGGAATAACTTCGGGATTCAGGCATACACTCTCAGAGGGACTGAAAATGTCCAACATGTAATTATCACCTGTATGTTGAAAATGCCACGCTACGATAGCAAACGGCCCACCACATCCTGTCTCAACAGGACACAATTTGACCAAATAATTATTATACCACACTTTTAAAGAGTTTGCTTTTAAAAAAAAACTGTCCCTCAGCATCAAAAAGAACTCCCTCCTGATCCAACAGGTCATCCGTCCTTCACTTGATACTGTTCAACAGGTTCATGGCCCGTTGACTGCCGTTCTCCACAAACTCCCGTACCCCCTCAATGATTGAGGTCTTCCGTTCTTCGAGAAGTTCCCTCTCCGGCTGATCAAGCGAGGCAAGCACATAGCGTTCAACGGGGATATCAGCATGGACGCCATCCCGACCCGGTCTGCCGACCCCGTATTTGAGACGATGGAACTCCCTGCTGCCAAGACACTGAATAAGGGAACGGATACCGTTGTGCCCGCCGGGTCCGCCACCGGAAACAAGTTTAATCCGACCGGGATGCATATCAATGTCATCATGGATGACCAGGATATTGTTCTTATTAATATGGAAAAATTCAGCGAACCTCGCCACAGGCCGGCCGGACAGGTTCATAAAGGTCTGCGGTTTGACAAAAAACACCTTTGCCCCCCAGATCACAGCTTTGCAGTACCGTGCATCCCATTTACTGAGTTCAAGACTTGCACCTTCACTGTGCGCCAGTGCATCCACGAGATGAAAACCGACGTTATGCCGGGTATTTTCATATCTGGCACCAGGGTTTCCAAGGCCAGCAATCAGGTAAGTGTCCTCAGCCACAGCATCTATCCTTGACAGCTCCAGGCGCTCTGTTCATTGATCCGGAGCTGTGATGAATTTTCATTTCAAAAAAAAATCCGGAAAAGACCATGAAAGGTCTTTTCCGGACAAAAAACAAACCGATTTTACAACTAGGATGCTAAGGCAATAACCTCAACACAAAGTTCCGAGCCATCTGTAATCATTGTCAGACCGGCTCCAAGTTCAACATCAGAAACGGAAATGGCATCCCCGATTCCAATATTTGTAATATCAATGGTCACAGAATCCGGAACCTCAAGGGGAATTCCTTCAACCACAACAGAGGATTTATGAACCACAAGCTCACCACCAAGATCAACACCTTTTGCAACACCGGAAAACTCTACCGGCACGGTGAAACGGGTCGGTTTATCAAGATCAATCTCAAAAAAATCGGCATGTATCAGACTATCGGTAACAGGATCAGTCTGAATCTCACGCATCATCACGTGGCGGGTCTCATCGCCATTGATGGCAAGATTCACAACAGCATTCTTCCGGCTGATCTGAAAGAGGCTCTTCAAAAAAGCGATGGTCTCAAGCTGCAGTGCCATGACATCTTTATTATTTCCATACAGTACTGCAGGGGTATTTCCACTGCCACGCAGACGACGCATGGCACATTTACCAAATGTATCTCTTTTTGCGGCAGACATGTCTATTTGAAGCATATGTTCCTCCTTAGCCCTGATTTCATCGCCTGTTGCGATCTGTCAGGTTTTATCTCAAAATTATTTTCTTTTCTAAGTAATTTATATCCACGAGCTAGACAAACAGTGAGCTGATGGATCCTTCGTTATGAATACGGTCAATGGCCTGTGCCAGAAGTTTTGACACGGACAGGACCTTAATCTTATCACATTTCAGTGCATCCCCGCGCAGAGGAATGGAATTGGTCACCACAAGTGAGCTGATCACAGATTTTGTCAGACGCTCAACTGCCGGTCCGGAAAGAACCGGATGGGAACAGCAGGCATGAACCTCTTTGGCACCATGTTTCATCAGCGTTGCAGCACCACTGCAGAGCGTTCCCGCAGTATCCACCATATCATCAAGCAGTATGGCGGTTTTTCCCTTTACATCACCAATAACATGCATTGCCTCACACTCATTGGGACGATCTCTTCGTTTATCAATGATTGCAAGTCCGGCATCAAGACGTTTGGCAAAAGCACGTGTCCGCTCAACACCTCCTGCATCAGGAGAGACCATAACCACATCGGTAAATCTATCCTTTATATAATCAAGTATAACCGGTGCAGCGTAGAGATGATCCACTGGAATATTGAAAAACCCCTGAATCTGCCCGGCATGAAGATCCATACAGAGTACCCTGCGCACCCCAACCGCCATAAACATCTCCGCAACAACTTTTGCGGAAATCGGGACACGCGGTGCCACCTTTCTGTCCTGTCTGGCATACCCGTAATAAGGAACAACGGCAGTGATTCTCCGTGCGGAGGCCCGTCGCAGGGCATCCACCATAATCACCAGTTCCATGAGGTTATCATTCACCGGGGTACAGGTGGGCTGTACTATAAATACATCGGTACCGCGGACATTCTCTTTAATCTCAACGAAAATCTCACCATCGCTGAATTGCTTCACTTCTGCTGCAGAAAGGGGCAGTTTCAGATAGTCAGCAATTTCCTGAGCCATAACAGGGTTGGCGTTCCCGGAAAAAACCTTAATAATGTTTGGCATAATCTCTTTTCTCAGTACGATGGATTTAAAAAAAATCGTTTTCTCTCACAAATCTGGCTGGGGCGGGAGGACTCGAACCTCCGAATGCCGGGATCAAAACCCGGTGCCTTAACCGCTTGGCTACGCCCCATCACCACAATATAACTTACGAATACGACTCAACAGCAGGACGAGTTACAATAACACCCTGATCATATTTTTCCGCAAAACTGCGCGCGCAATCTGCTGCAGCATTTTCATTGCTGCCGGGTTGATCAGGAAAAACCCCAAAGACCGTCGGTCCACTCCCCGACATCAGGACACCAGACGCACCACAATCAAGCATTTGCTGTTTTATCCCCTCAAGTTCGGGATATTTCGCAATTGTTACGGTTTCAAGATCGTTAAACAGAGGACAATATCCTGCTGTATCAGTCTCATTTTTACGAGAATCAGACAGCTTAGAATCTTTATCCACCCTTGTCAACGTAAAATTTTTATATACCCAGGCTGTGGACACGGAAAAGCCCGGATTCACCAGAAGCAGAGAACATCCCGCAAGACCCGGCCAGGACTGCATCCTGTCACCAATCCCCTTTGCCCGAACGGCGGGTTCTGCAACCACAAAGAACGGGACATCAGCTCCGAGCGGCCTGGCAAGTGCCAGCAGGGTATCTTCGGAAAGACCTGTTTCCAGAAGAGTGTTTAAGCCGTTGAGTACACTTGCGGCATCACTGCTTCCCCCGCCAAGTCCTGCGGCAACGGGAATTCTTTTTTCAAGGATAATGGAAAGCCCGCACAGCCCGGCAAGCCCGGTTCGGGTCAAAAAGGCATCGGCCGCCTGCCAGACGAGATTTGAATCATCTTCCGGCAGATCAGCACCAGAACAGGACAATCGTATCCCGGGCTCGTCAGTACGTGACAGCGTTACAGTATCGCTCAAATCCAGTTTCTGCATCACTGTATCCAGGTCATGGTAGCCGTCGGAACGCTTCCCGACAATCCTGAGATACAGATTCACCTTGGCCGGTGCCTGGACAACAAGTGACGCCACATCATTAGCCATTTTCAGTCACACCTTTTCCGCCAAAGGAGCAGAACAGAGTCTTACGAATCGTTGTTGCTCCCTTCAACCGCCTTTACAAAGCGAATTTTCACATCATAAAGGATATTTTTCAGCATCTCGGATTCGTCAGAATCCAGATTACCCTTTGTCTTTTCCTGGAGCAGCACCAGGGTATCAATGGCATGACGGGCCAGTGAAAAATCCACAACCCTCTCTCCGGTCTCCGGATCTGCAATTTCCCCCAGATGAAAGAGTGCAGATGTATTCAGGGACATGATAAAGGCCATGAAAGTGACCTCGGGCATCACGCATTTTCCATCCTGATCCGGTACCTTTCCATCACCACAGGGGCAACCCTGTTCATATTCAGAAACCATACTCTTTCCTTTCCAGTAAATGTTCCGTAAAAAAGCCGGGAAACCTGCAGCTACCCGGCTTTTTATTCTTTTAGAACTGTCGCTTTCTCATGTCAGCTGAGTTCAAGGGAGACTGCATCATCAATATTTTCAAGTTTCTTCACCTCTTCCAGCAACTCTTTTGAGATAACTGAATCGGTACTGAGCAGGATGATGTTCTGGCTTGAGGCCTCTTCACGGCCAACGGTCATTCGTGAGATATTGACCCCGTTTTTGCCTAGGGTTGTACCCAGTGCCCCGATAACTCCGGGAACATCGTTGTTGTAAACAAGGAGCATGGGACCTTCAGCCTGTGCCTCCAGGCGGAAAGTGTTCATGCGTACCAGGCGCGGCTCATTTTTGCCGAACACAGTTCCCACCAGTTCATTTTCACCCTCATTGGTGGTGACTTTGATCCTGAGCACATTCACAAAGTCATTTGACCTGTCACTCCTGGACTCAATCACCCGAATGCCACGATCTTTTGCAATAACAGGGGCATTGACATAGTTCACGGCATCTTTCAGGATGGGAGTAAACAGACCTTTCAAAAAGGCAACGGTCACTGGACTGGTGTTCAGTTCTGCAAGCTCTCCTGAATACTCAAGGGAAACTTCCTGTACTCCGCCTTTTGCAATCTGCATATGGAGAGAACCGAGCATTTCACCGAGATTAACGTAAGGTCCGACCTGGGCCAGCACGTCATCACTTACAGAGGGAACATTCACGGCGTTGGTCACAACACCCTTGTTCAGATAATCAGCCACCTGTTCTGCAATGGCAGTGGCAACATTTTCCTGGGCCTCACTGGTGGATGCTCCAAGGTGCGGCGTACAGATAAAGTTTTTCAGGCCAAGCAGGGGACAGTTTTCCTTCGTGGTCGGCTCCTTGGCAAAAACATCCAGTGCAGCTCCTGCAATCTCACCATCAACCAGCGCCTTATAGAGTGCCTCTTCATCACAGACACCGCCACGGGCGCAGTCGATGAACATGGCATCTTTCTTCATGTTGCTGAAAAATTCGGTGGAAAGAACATTGGCGGTTTCCTTGGTGAGCGGCACATGGACGGTTATGTAATCCGCCCTTTTAGCAAGCTCTTCCACACTGACCAGCTCAACACCAAGTTTTTTAACCAGCTCTTCAGGCATATGGGGATCGTAGGCAATAACCTTCATTTTGAGTCCCTGAGCACGATTCGCTGCAATGGCACCGATACGTCCGATACCAAAGATACCAAGAGTCTTACCGGTGAGCTCACGCCCCATAAAACTTTTTTTCTCCCATTTTCCCTCTTTCATGGAAGCGGTTGCCTGGGGGATGTTCCGCGACAGAGACATCATCATGCCGATTGCATGCTCTGCGGCTGTGGTTGCATTGCCGTCCGGTGCATTCATGACCACAATACCCTTCTGACTTGCAGCAGGAATATCCACATTATCCAGACCGATTCCGGCACGCCCGATAACTTTCAGATTCTCAGCAGCATCAATTATCTCTGCAGTTGCCTTGGTGGCGCTGCGCACAACCAGACCATCATACTCACCGATGATCTCTTTGAGTTCTTCCGGTGCCAGCCCTGTCTTCACATCAACATCAAGCCCGGCGTCTGCCAGAATTTTCTCCCCCAAGGGAGACATATTGTCACTGATCAATACTTTCATCTTCACTCCTTCCCTACCCTGAAATTCTCTCTTTCCTGAATCCGTGACGGCCTTGTGAATTTCCCCTTTCAAAATCCTGTCTTATCAGACATACAAGTACAAAGACTCGATACGGAGAAATCATTTACCTCCCCACGGGGATACTTACAAATTCAGATCTTTTATTATATGACACATGGACTGTCCAATGTGCTGTTCTCCCTGCAAGAAAAAAACTCTACACAAAAACAGCTAAAAAGAACGAACTATAACGAGTTCCAGCAAAGAGAACAACTAAAAATATTGAACTTTTTCTGCAATCCACCAATATCAAATCGTTCTTTTGCATTCAATAGCTATTGAACAAAGTGATTGAAAACGATATACATCAGGCATAATATGCAGGCTTCAGGCTGACAATCCACTCTTTTAAAATATAAACAAGGCTTTTCCCATGACTGAAACACGCTTACGTTTTCCACCAAGTCCCACCGGGTACCTCCACATTGGCGGGGCCAGAACAGCACTGTACAACTGGCTTTACGCAAAAAAAACAGGTGGCAAGCTTATCTTGCGCATTGAAGACACCGACGCCGAACGATCCACTGAAGAATCCATCAAAGGGATCATTGAGGGAATGGAGTGGCTCGGCATCGACTGGGATGAAGGGCCCTATTTCCAGACAGACTTCGACGCAGACCATGTGGCTTCCGCCCAGAGACTGCTCAAGGAAAAAAAAGCCTACAAATGTTTCTGCACAAAAGATGAGCTCGATGCAAAACGTCAGGCTGCCCAGGCAAATAAAAGCAGTTACGGCTATGACGGTACCTGCCGCAATCTCAGTGATGAGCAGGTTGCCGAAAAAGAGGCGGCAGGTCTGCCCTATGTCATCCGTTTCAAGGTGCCTGAGCGGGAAGGAATCCTCTCCTATGATGACAAAGTACTCGGCCAGATAAAGGCTGCCTATAATGAAATTGAGGACTTTGTCATTGTCCGCTCAACCGGAAAGCCGCTCTACCTGCTCTGCAATGTGGTGGATGATATCCGCGACCGGATCTCCCATATCATTCGCGGCCAGGATCACATGACCAATACCCTGCGTCAGGTCCTCCTCTATGAGGCACTTGAGGCGCCGGTTCCTGTTTTTGCACACATGCCTTTGACCCTTGATCTCAAAAAGGCCAAGATTTCAAAGCGC
>JAMOMO010000159.1 GCA_027067035.1 Desulfobulbaceae bacterium | reverse complement strand
CCCGCCCTGACGCAGGGTCATGACCATGAGACAGGCAAGATCAATGAGCCCCTTGCGTGACTCCTCCACAAAGGCCTCTTTGGCCATAACTGAATTTATAAGCCCTTGAGAAACAATCTGTTCCATAAAATCCGTTCCATAAAATCCGTAAAAGATGAAAACTGCGTAATAGCCCAACTAGTATGTAGAATATCCTGGCCAAAAAAGCAAAAAAAATGGGCACCCCGCAAAATGCTGCGGAAATGCCCATGGGGAAAAAGAGTGTCAGAATGACACCTTATCCAGAGTTTAAAAAATCAGTCGAGCTGCGCAAGAATTGCGGCGGTTACTTCCTTGATCGGCATGGAACCATCAACGGAAATGACCTTGGTGTCTGTATTTTTAAAATAATTTACAGCAGCCATGGTACCGGTTTCGGTGTCATAGTAGATGTCATGGCGTTTGTTGATGGCATCCTCATCCTGATCATCAGCACGGGCAGAAAGCTCTCCGCCGCACACACGGCAGACAAGTTTACCGTCTTTCTCAACAGGCTTGATGGCGTCAAAGGCAATGTGATTTGGATGGTTGTTGTCATTGGCGCAGAGACGACGGCCCATGATACGCTCTTTGGCGATCTCACGATCGAGCAGAATTTCCAGAACATAGTCAAGCTTCATGCCGGCCTCTTTCAGCGCACTGTCAAGGGCCTCGGCCTGGGCAAGGGAACGGGGAAAGCCATCGAGCAGCCAGCCTTTATCCTTGGATTTGGCCAGAGTCTCAAGAACCATGGGAATGGTGATTTCATCGGGCACCAGATCACCGGCTTCGATGAATGCCTTGGCCTTCATTCCAAGCTCGGTTCCGCCTTTGATATGCTCACGAAAAATAGCACCGGACTCGATGTGATCCATACCATATTTATCTTTTACGATGGCACCCTGAGTTCCTTTACCACTACCGTTTGGTCCAAATGCAAGAATGTTTACAGCCATGTCTGTCTCCTTTTGGCAAAATATATGTGTTCAGTACAAGGCCTGAAAATGACAAAACCTGTACCAATTCGAACGCAGATGTGAATGAACACTCACTCAAAAATTTAAAATGGTGAATATAATCCAAAAATGAAATTGAAGCCACTAAAATATCCGTACTTAACTTTTTGACTTTCAGCAGGAAAGAGAGTATTTTCCAGCTGCAGACAGAGCTTTCCCACTAACATCTAAAAAAACTTTACTACTACATATTATGAAACAAATCCAAGTCGGCCTCATCGGTTTCGGCACTGTTGGCAGTGGCCTGGCCCAGACATTACTCGACCAGAAGGAACGTCTCCAAAGAAAAATGGGAGCAGAAGTGGTTCTTGCCCAGGTGGCTGACACCGGCAGGACATCGCTTCCCGAACAATTCTCAGGAGTCACACTCAGCAATGACGCCACAGACATCTTCAACAACCCTGACATTGACATTGTGGTTGAGCTGATTGGCGGAATGGAACCGGCGAGAACCTTTCTGCTTGAGGCAATCAGGCATGGCAAACACGTGGTAACAGCCAACAAGGCACTGCTTTCGGTACACGGAAAAGAGATCTTTGAAGCTGCCGTTGCCAACAACGTGGAGGTTGGTTTTGAAGCAAGTGTGGGCGGTGGCATTCCTGTTATCAAATCCCTTAAAGAGGGCCTGGTTGCCAACCGCATCGAGGCAATTATCGGTATCATGAACGGAACAGCAAACTTCATCCTCACCAAGATGACCGATGAGCACCTGGCCTTTGATGATGTCTTAAAGGATGCGCAGGAACAGGGCTTTGCTGAAGCCGATCCCACCTACGACGTGGAGGGCATTGACACGGCCCACAAACTCGCCATCCTCATGACCATCGCCTACGGTAAACATGTCCATCTGGATAACATCAGCACAGAGGGAATCTCCAAGATCAAACCCATTGACATCGAATTTGCCAAAGAGTTCGGCTGCCGCATCAAGCTCCTTGCCATCAGCCACCACCACGGCAGCCACGTGGAGGCCCGGGTCCATCCCACCATGGTTCCCAACTCCCACATGCTGGCCAATATAAACGGGGCCTACAACGCTATTCAGTTCAGAGGTGACACCGTTGGCAATGTACTGCTCTACGGACCGGGTGCCGGAATGATGCCCACCGGAAGTGCAGTTGCTGCAGATGTTGTTGATATCGGAAGGAACATTCTCTGCAATTCCGTAAACCGGGTACCGGCACTCTCCTACCTCCCTGAGAACATCGGTATCCCGACGATTACTCCCATGTCGGCATTAAGCGGACCCTACTACTTTCGCATCACGGCTCTCGACAAACCCGGCGTACTCTCCACCATCTCCGGGATTTTCAGCAAACACAACATCTCCATCCAGTCCGTGTTCCAGAAAAGCCGTCACGAATATGACCCTGTGGCCATTGTTATCCGCAGTCACATTGCCAGCGAAGAGGCGGTGCAGAAATGCATCGAGGAAATCGACGCCCTTGATGTCTGCCCGGAAGCAACGGTAAAAATCCGCATCCTCAGTGATGACGAATAAACTCATCCCTCCGAGTCCCTGATGAAATACCTCATTTTAGTCGGTGATGGCATGGGAGACCTGCCACTGCCTGAACTTGACCAGCGTACACCGCTGGCAGCTGCATCCACACCAATGCTTGATGAACTCTGCCGCAGGGGAGATTTTTTTCTCACCCGCACAGTACCTGCCGGATATCCGCCCGGCTCCGATGTGGCCAATCTCTCCCTGCTGGGCTACAAACCTGAAGAGTACTATACAGGGCGTGCACCTTTAGAGGCTGCTGCAATGGGAATCGAGCTTG
>JAMOMO010000158.1 GCA_027067035.1 Desulfobulbaceae bacterium | reverse complement strand
ATGTATACCGTGGCATTCCGGGCTTTCTCCAGAGGGGTGTTTGCCGGAAAATCCTCGGCGAGTTGTTTGGCAAGTCCTTCCAGGGCTTCGTCCTCAGGAGTGTTGAGAGGGCTTGGAATAATACGTTGGATTGTCTCCTGCCTGTCTTGCGTTGTTGTGAGCTCTTCATCATCTTCCACAAGAGACTGGGCGGCAGTCAGTTTGGGAGCCGCCGGTCCCTGCTTTCCGGTATTGAGAAAAAAGAAGACCCCGGCCGCAATGATGACTCCAATTCCTATGCCCGCAAGTATGCCGGAAAAGCCCCCGCCGCCACGCTCCACTGTTATGTGGACCTGTTCCTTGAGGGCCTCTTTTTCAGCAGCAAGCCGTTCCTGGCGCTGTTTATACTTTTCAAAGATGATGCCGCATCGTTCACATTCCAGATGCTGGCGTTGTTTATGACCACAGCTTGGGCATTGCATTGCGAAACCTCAACAGAACAGACAATAAAATCCATGAGACGTATACTGACACCATGTTACACTAAAAGGCGCAGATTTACAAAGATGGAATTATTGCTGTGTAAGCTTCTCTGATTTTGATTTCTGCAGGTAGTAGTCATAGTCACCACCGTAGAGACGCATTTCGCCCTGATCAATTTCCATAACATGATCCACCAGTGCGTGCAGAAAATGGCGATCATGACTCACCAGAACCACTGTTCCGTTGAATGCCTTGAGAGCATCAAGCAGTATTTCACGGGACTGCATGTCCAGGTGGTTGGTGGGTTCATCAAGGATCAGAAAGTTTAAGGGCCGGGCCAGCAGGGTGGCAAGAACCACCCGGCTCTTCTCTCCACCCGAAAGCTGCGATATCCGTTTATCCGCATCATCGCCCTGAAAAAGAAAGGCGGCGCAGAGGTTGCGGATGGTACCGATGTTTTCCTGCGGCATGACCTCCTGAACGGTTTCAAATACAGTTCGCTCTCCCTTGAGTACATCCATGGAATGCTGGCTGAAATAGCCAACGGCCACGTTGGCTCCAAGGGTCACGGTTCCTGCACTGGGTTCTGTCTCACGGGCCAGAACTTTGAGAAAGGTGGATTTTCCCGCACCGTTCACCCCGACCACCGCGATCTTTTCCCGGCGGCGGATCATGCCCGTCACATTGCTGAAGACCTTCTTTTCACTGTTGTCATCGAGAATCCATGATTTGCCGAGTCCTTCCATGGCCACCACATCATCCCCGCTGCGGGGTGGTTCGGTAAAGCTGAAGTGCATGACTCTCTGCTCGGGCGGCAGCTGGATTCGCTCGATTTTCTCAAGTTTTTTGATGCGGGACTGCACCTGGGCGGCATGGGAGACCCGGGCGGCGAATCTGGCGATGAAATCCTCTTCTTTAGCCAGCATTTCCTGCTGTCTTCTATAGCTGGCAAGGAGGTTTTTGCGGCGGATTTCCCGTTCCTGGAGGTAGAAGTCATAATTCCCTCCATAGGTGGTGGCAGTTTTGTTTGCAACTTCAATTATTCTGCTGACTATGGAGTTCATAAAGGTGCGGTCATGGCTGGTCATGAGCAGAGCGCCCTTGAACTCGGTCTTGAGCCACTCTTCAAGCCAGAGGATGGACTCGATGTCAAGATGGTTTGTTGGTTCATCGAGGAGGAGGACATCCGGGTTGATGGTGAGGATCTTTGCAAGGGCAATGCGCATCTTCCAGCCACCGCTGAAGGATTCAACGGGTCTCTGGAAATCATCAGGTCCGATGCCAAGGCCTGTGAGTACGGATTTGGCGCGGGTCTCAAGATCATATCCGCCCCGATGTTCAAATTCCTCCTGGGCGTCTCCGTAACGTTCCAGCAGCTCGGCCAGGGCGTCATCGGACATGGGCCTGGCCATGGCTGTTTCCATTTCCTGTATCTGCCCGGCAAGTGCCATCACCTCTGCCACTGCAGACATTGTCTCTTCAAGGGCGCTGCGGCCTGCCATTTCACCGACTTCCTGGGAGAAATAGCCGATAACAGTCTTTTTGGAACAGGAGATCTCTCCCTTGTCCGCCTCCTCCTCACCGGTGATCAGTCGGAAGATGGTACTTTTACCGGCACCGTTGGGGCCGACAAGACCGGTGCGGACGCCCGGCAGGATCTGGAGGCTGGCGTTGTCAAAGAGGATCTGGCTGCCGTGCTGTTTACTGATATTTGTCAGATGGATCATGGGGACTCATATTGGTAATGGGGGATTGGAGCGGTTTCTCACTGAAAATCTGGGATTTTTAGCACGGCAATTCCGTCGTGGCAAGCTTATTCCCTGTCTCCATTCCCGGAGAGGGTGCTGTTTTATCTGAAACAGCTGACATTTTTGGCTGGCAACGGAGCTTTCAGATGGTATTGTACACGCTGCATCTGATGTCAGCACGTGATGAGGAGAGAAGGAAAATATGGGTAATCCATTTCAGGACCAGCTGTTAAAGGCAGGGCTGGTCAGTAAAAAACAGGCCGGGAAGGTGAAGCGGGAAAAGCACCTTAGCCGGAAGCAGAAGAAGAACAATGGTTCCTCTGAACTCAGCGCCAGTGTCCGGGAAGAGCAGGCGGCTCAGGCCAGGCGGAACCGTGAGCTGAATAAAAAGCGCAACGCAGAAAAGCTGCGTCATGAAAACAGGGCCCAGATAAGGCAGATCATTGCGAAAAACCGACTGGAAAGAGATGATCGCGGTGAGGCGTACCATTTTGTGGAAGAAAACCGGATCAACAGGATCTTTGTTGATGACGAGATGGCGGAGCAGTTAAGCTGCGGCAGGCTGGCCATTGTGAAGGCCGGTGACGGTTATGAAGTTGTTCCGGCGAAGGC
>JAMOMO010000157.1 GCA_027067035.1 Desulfobulbaceae bacterium | reverse complement strand
CCTGTGGCGGATCAGCCCTGTAAATGATACGGAATTTGCTGAACCGCTTATCTACTCAGAACTCGGAGAAAGCTGGTCTGAGCCTCGTTTCGGGAAGGTGAAACGTAACGATACTGACACCGAAGGCGTTGATGCCATGATAATCGGTGGCGGCTACAGTGATGACAACAGTGCCGGAACCAGTATCTACATCATAGAACTCCTCACCGGGAACCTGCTCAAGGAGTTCTCTTTTGGTCTGGACTATTCCTTTGCCAGTACTGTCAACGCCCTTGATATTGACGACAATGGCTTTCTGGATAAATTTTATGTCGGTGATCTGGGCGGCAACATGTACAGAGTGGGAAATTTCAAGGAAGCTGACTTGACCCCCCTTGTCTTTCCCGATACCGATGAGAATATCAGTAACTGGGTTGCGGAACGTATTTTCTCCGCCAATACCGAAATCCCGGTCACTGACAGGAAATTTTTCTACCCGCCCAGTGTGGCTCTCGAGTACGGCTATGACCTGATTTTCATGGGCACCGGTGACCGCGAGGATCCCTGTGATCCCACCACCGGCGATGGAGTCTTTGTGGTCAAAGACACCCATGAATCACTGGTATACGCCACCCCTGATGACCTGATCAACATCACTGACCCAACGGATCCCGACTATAGTATTCCGGAACTGGACGGCGATGATCTCGGCTGGTACTACCTGCTTGCCGATGGAGAAAAGGTACTTGCCAAGGGAATAGTGTTTTCCGGAGTCTATTACTTCACCACCTTTACCCCAAATGACGATCCCTGCATGCCCGGTGGTATAGCAAAACTCTATGCCATGGATTATAAAACCGGTCTGGCCAATGAGGAGTTCTTTGAAAACTTTGATACCGACGGCCCCGGCATAATCATCGGTGGCGGTATTCCCTCCCGTCCTGTACTTGTCATCAATGACAACCCTGACGAGACAAAGCTCTTTGTTTCAGTGGGTGCCACCAACGTGGATCCTGAAAGTGATTCTCAGGATGCCGGGATAATAAGTACTGATCCGGGCGCCAATGAAACCTTCTCATACATCTGGTGGAGGGACTGGGTTATTCCATCACCCTGAGTATGGTAAGGGGGAATTCTAGAGGGTCGTAAGACCCTCGCGGATTGCAATCTTTGTCAGATCTGCAACGGAGTTGGCTGCAAGTTTTTCCTGCAGATTACGCCTGCGGCTTTCAATTGTTTTGACGCTGACAAAGAGCTTGTCTGCAATCTGCCTGGTTGAGAATCCCTCGGCAATGAGCTGGAGAGCCTCCCTCTCTTTCAACGTGAGGCTCTCCACCCCGCTCTGCTGCTCGTCAGATTCACTGAGATGCTGCACATACTCCTCCACCACAGTACCTGTTACTTTGGGACTGAGATAAATCTGACCGCTCTCCACTGCCCGTACCGCCTGAACAAGTTCCTGATAGGCACACTCTTTCAGCAAAAACCCACGTGCTCCCGCCTTGAGCATACCATTGACAAAGCGTTTGTCCGTATACATGGACAGGCCGAGCACCTTGCAGTCAGGTGCATCACGCATCAACTGGGAGGTGGCATCAATGCCGTTCATTTCCGGCATACTGACATCCATAACCATTATGATGGACTTCATCTTGCTGGCAAGGCGCAAGGCCTCACGACCGTTGGCAGCGAGCCCCACAACGGAAATATCATCCTCTTTATTCAACAGAGCACAGATACCTTCCCGAATCATCTTATGGTCATCAACCAGGACAACCTCAATCATGACAGATTTCCCCCCACATGTTAGTCAAGCTCAATGTCATAAAACGGTATTGAAAAAGTAATGCTGGTCCCTTCACCCGGAATGGAATCAATAACAAGGCTGCCGCCAAAATTATTCAGACGTTCACGGATACTGAACAGGCCAAAGCCCTTTTTGCTTCCCACATCAGCTGTGAAATCGGCAGCAAGGCCGCATCCCTTGTCACTGACCGTTGTAACAAGTTCACTGTCAGTGATCTCTATTGTAAGCTGCGCCTCATCGGTACAGGCATGCTTCACCACATTCATCAGAAGCTCCCTGACAATCTGAAAGGCCATCACCGCAAGGCTTGAGTTGTCATCCTTTGGCACCTCACAACACTGCAGATGAACCCGAAGCTGATGCTGCTCCTGATACATCTCCACCAGCCATTCGAGGGCGGCACAGAGGCCGATTTCATACAGCATCGGCGGGCTCAGTTCAAAGGTGAGGGTCCGCGCCTCCTGAATGAGCTGCTCAAGGAGCTTGCTCAGCTCTTCAGCCTCTTTCCGGTCAGTCTCAGAAGCAGTTGTGGCCCCCATGGCATCAAGACGCATCTTGATAATGGTGAGGGTCTGCCCGATGCGGTCGTGGAGGTCACTTGCAAAGCGCCTTCTTTCAGTCTCCTCGGAGACGAGCAACTGGGACGAGAGGGCACGCAGGCGCTGTTGATAGGATGAAAGCTTTTCAATTAGGCGGTTGATTTCATTATGAAGAATACCTATTTCATCCTTGGCCTCATTGTGACCGAGCAATGAAAGATTACCACTGTCTCGAATGGCTACAACACTGCTGGTCAGCACACTGACGGGTCTCACAATGAGCCGGTTCAACAGGATCATGAGAGAGGTGAAAATCAACAAGACTCCAAAAGCACCCCCCAACAGGGCAAAACTCACTGTTTTCAACCCCTGCTGACTGATTTCACGACTGATTTCAGCACGGAGCAGGAGCGCAGGATCTGCTCGCAGATCGTTGTAAAGTGTGTAGACAAGAAGGGAGTTCCCCTGTTCCCTGAACAGCAGTTTTTCATCTCCCTTGAGCTGGTCAAGCTCCTCTGGACTGAGTTCTCCATCCACCTGATCAATGGGGGTCATGGTCCAGCTTATCTGCGTCTGCTCCTGCAGAACCTTGATATAATCATCATTCAGCAGCCGTCCCATGATGAGACGGCCGTGACTTGGTCCGGTATGGTCGGTGCGCAGTATCGGCCGTGAGGCAACCAGCATGGGCCCATGGCTTGACATAAACAGTCCTGATATAACCCGGTCATCGCTGGCAAGCAGTTGATGATAAAGGGGCCATGATTTCTCAGGGAAATCCGCAAGTTCTATACTCTCCTCGCTTTCCGGATCAATTGCCTTTCCCCACACCACACTGCCACGGGGAGTGACATAAAAAATCAGGTATATCTCATTGTCAATAAAAGTTGAGATCTGAAGATTTGAGCTGATATAATCCTCATTTCCATCAAGAATAAATTCATAACTGTCATCCCAGGAAGACCAGTCATGGGTGAACTTGTCAAGATAATGGATCTCTCTTCCGAGTGCGTTCAGGCAGCGTTCAATATCCTTCTCTCCCTTGTTCCGCTCAAGGGCTATATAACTTGGGTAGATAAAAAAATTGACTATTACCAGCTGTGCAAGAATAAACCCGACTGCTGCAAGAATAAGAGTGATTAACAGTTTTTTCTGCAGAGACAGTGGCTGTTTGCTGGAGGAAATAGACATAGGGCTTCGTGGCTGAAAAGAGACGGTTTGGTGGCTGCTGTTCCTGCTTAGGAACAGGATTCTAATGTAGATACTTCATATATATACAACAGTCACAAAAGATACGCCAATAAAACTGCGGAACAATGCTAATAATTTCAGAGTGGAAGCTCACCCTGGAGAGAGAAAGGAAGGGGAAGCGGCACAACATATGCTGTCGAAGCGGGCCTCAGTCAGGGCTCAGAGAGAACACTCAGCCGGACCGAAGCCCTGATATCATTTCTTCTTCCGGACAACGGCCTTTAAAAGTGTTTCATCCGGTGCCACGCAGGGAAGCGGCTCACCGATATACTCTTCAATATCCATGAGATAAAAAGAACTCTCCTCGTCAGCAAAGCTGATGGAGATACCATCGGCCCCGGCCCGGCCGGTCCGGCCAATGCGATGGACATAATCTTCCGGCTCATAGGGAAGGGTATAATTAACAACATGACTGATACCGTCAATATGAATGCCGCGCCCGGCAACATCCGTTGCCACCATCACTTTGATCCTGCCATTCCGGAAATTCTCCAGCCGTGCCGTCCTCTTCTGCTGCGGCACATCCCCGGTGAGGAGAGTGCAGTTGATTCCATCCCGACGAAGGCGGTCATTGAGACGCTTGGCATCTCTTTTCATGTTGGTAAAGATGATTACCCGATCACAGGGAGCACTGTTGATAATATTGTATAAAACAGTGTATTTTTCATCTCTGGTGAGGGTGTAGACCACCTGCTCCACGGTCTCAACCGCAACCTGTTCCGCCTCGGTCTCGACGGAAACCGGATTGACACACCACTGGGATGCCAGTCGGGTCACCTCTTCAGTGAGGGTGGCGGAAAACATCATTGTCTGCCGCTTATCCTTGTTAGGTGTCTTGTGGATAATGGAGCGCACATCAGGGATAAATCCCATGTCCAGCATCCGGTCAGCCTCATCAATCACCATGATTGCAGCTTCATTGAGCTGCACCACCCGTTTTCTGGAAAAATCAAGGAGCCGACCCGGAGTGGCCACCAGAATATCAACCGGCCGGTCCCGGATATTCTTCTGCTGCCGCTCATAGTCTGTACCACCATATGCCTCTGCAACACGCAGGGGCAGATACTTCCCGATGGCCCGGGCATCCTTTGCAATCTGAATCACCAGTTCCCTGGTGGGTGCAATGATAAGGGCACGGGGAGTACCGTTTTTCCTTTTTTTCTGCTGTTCCCGAATCAGCCTGGCAAAAATCCCGATGAGAAACACCGCACTCTTTCCGGTCCCGGTGCTGGCCTTTCCGATCAGATCCTTTCCCGCAATGACATCGGGCAGAGCCTTTTCCTGGATGGGGGTGCAGTAGTTGAACTTCAGATCGGCAATACCGTGCATGAGCCCGGCTGAAAGCCGAAAATCATGGAAGCGCGATTTTCCCTCCAGCACATCCACCGGAAACAGGGAAACATTCCACTTCGACTTTCTGTTTCTGTTCGGTTTTTCCTTTTCCGCTCCGGGACGCTGCTTTTGTCCATCCCTGCTGTTTTCCGGCTTTCTAACTGCTGCCTCTGCAGCAGCGGGTGCAACAGGAACCGGCTGTGCTGCCGGGGGCTGCACAGTATGTGTCTCGGTTGCCACAACGCCGCACCGTCGAATGATACGGAGTCTTTTTCTTCTGTTCTGTCTCTGTTTTACGTGTCTTTTATTCATCTATTGAGAAACCTTGCGTAGTATATCAATCCCGTCAGGGGTAAATTTTTCTATCTTTGAAAGTTCAAAGATATCATCTATTTTCATAAAGCGGCCAAACGCCACCTCTTCCTTCTGCAGCTGAAAAGGGCCATTGTGAACACAACTGAAGATCCTGCCCCAGACCCGGTTGTCCTCCTCTTCAAAATACTGATCAAAGAGATGGCTGAATGTGGCTGTCACCCCCAGCTCCTCAGCAAGCTCCCTGGCCGCAGACTCCTCATAGGACTCTCCTGCCAGCACCACTCCGCCCGCTGCCACATCCCAGCATGAGGGATAGAGATCCTTGCCGGCGGTACGTTTTTGAAGAAAAAGCTCCCCCTCCTCGTTGAAAACCAGGATATAGGAGGCACGATGGATAAGGCCCTGCTCGCGCATGACGCGCCGTGGCAGTATTTCTGTCTCCAGATTGTTACGATCCACAATCTGGATAATTTCTTCTCCCGGATTATACATCTGGCTGGATTCCCGACCGTTCACAATGCGGTGTGGCAATGCTGGGTGGCCCCTTGAGCAGCATCTGGGCAATTGTGAGTTTAACCCGTGGATAGAGATGCAGCTTCTCTCCCATGAGTTGCCGCTCCACCTTGACGAGTCTCTGCAGAAGCGGGGTGCGCTCCACATGGGGCGCCTGAGAATCGTGAACAAATTTCTTTTTCACTATCTTCTGGCAGCGGAAACAGCCGGGAAAACTGAGGCTCTGCCCGTCGGGACGGCGCATTCTTGCAGGCACACCATGGGTCCTGCACACCATGAGACGATGGGTGTAGAGGGTGCAGCGCCCGTCGTCGAGCAGGGGACACATCACCTGGGGCCGCTCGCCCCTGGCTTCTGCTGCTTCACAGTCCAGAATATATTTTCCGGAACGTTCCATGAGCTCCTGCTGCCGCGCCTCATCAAGACTGCGAAAGCCCTCCCAGAGATAGGCCCATTCGCTGTAGGTGTGGTGCAGGAAATAGGAGTCACAGCAGTTATCAGGGCAACCGTCACAGCTGAAATTCAGACTTCTGGCCACCGTATCGTAGTCAGATTCCATCTCCTTGTAAATTGCACCCATCTCCTGACTCAACTCCTGACCGAGACGCACTTCCTTCATCGTTTTTCCTCTTCAAAACATTGTGCCTGATAGACTTCAATTTCCGGATGTTCATCACGCCAGCTTGTGCTGTCAAGCCCTGCCTTCTGGCAGAGGTGGTTCAGAAACTGCTCTTTATCCGGGAGCTGCTCCCAGACCTGGGGCAGAAAGGTGGCAGAGGCCCCATGGTGGGAAAGAGTGACCCCGTCAATTCCCGGTCGCAGCTTCTCAAGAAGGTCTTGTGCATCCCGGTACTCAAGGCGTTGCGGTGTACTGAGCACGGAGATATCTATCTCCACCTCTTCAAATTCCTCTGCTGTGAGCGCCGGAAAACGGGGATCAGCAAAGGCGGCATTGACTGCATTTCGCTCCACAGCCTCTGTCACGGATCCCGCTGCTGACAGATTCCCGATACAGCCGCGCAGCAGGCCGTTTTTCTTCAGGGTGACAAAGGCGGCATACTCCTCATCCGGAAGTACCTCATCTGCTCCCGTTTCAGGCTCTGCTATTCCCAGCCGTTCCGCAATCACCCGCCGCGCATGTTTCAGAAGAGCGGCTCCCTGTTCCCGTGTCAGCACTGTATCCATAGCTCTTACCACTCAAGTCCCAGCATCAGGCAGTTGATGCCGCTGCCGATACCCAGCATGGCAGCCTTTTCGCCATGGCGAAAACAGTCCTGCTCAATGGCCATGGCCAGAGTGATGGGAGCAGAGACAGAGCCCACATTGCCTAGAATCGCCAAGGTTTCAAAGTTCTTCTCCTGGTCAAGGCCCAGGGTCTCAAAGAGCAGCCTCGCATGGGCACTGCCCACCTGGTGGCAGAAAAAACGGTCGATATTATCACTGTTCCAGCCGGGAACCGACGAGAACTCCTGCCAGGTGAGGTTGGCGGTCTCAACTCCGCGCAGCAGCAATTCCTCGGAATTGGTGTTCATCAGGGTGGTATCCCCGTTGCTCTGGGCACCCTGACAGAGGTCCGAATGCCTGGTGTTGGCCTTCCATGCCCCCCGGATGAGCCGCGGTTTATTCATTGTGGGCTGAAGACTGCACATGTAGAGAGCAACGGATCCCGATCCGATGGTCAGGGAGGCAAAGGCGGGCTTGATCTTCTTTCTGCTGAGACTCTCATCGGCCAGCAGGGACTCAATGGTGGATTCCACCAGCTCCTCTGCGGTCTCACCCGCCACCACCAGACCGTTGCGAACGTGACCCAGCTCAATCATATTGGCCAGCATCACCATGCCGTCAAGAAAACCGAGGCAGGCATTGGAAAGATCAAAGAGGAGGCAGTCTTCGGAGAGTCCCAGACTGTTGTGGACAAAGGACGCCGTTGCCGGCTCCATCATGTCCCTGGAAACCGAGGTGAATATCAGACATTCGATGGACTGGGGGTCAATATCAGCTTTATCAAGTGCTGCCTGCCCGGCAAGGGCGGCACCCTGGCTGGGTCGGGTACCCGGCTTCCAGAGGCGTCGCTCCCGAATACCGCTCATCAGCTCCAGCCTCCCGGCAGGGAGTTTTAATCGCTCGTAGAGGGGTGCCAGGCGCTTTTCAATATCATCGGAGCTCAACACACGGGGAGGTAAAACATAGGCAAACGTATGAAGGCAAACCCTTGAGTAGTGCATAACTTTTTTTATATCTCCTGAATCCGTAACGAAAATTTGCTGATAACGAGTAGAGTGTACTGATTTTACCAGTTTTCCTGTAAATAGCGACCCGGTTTTTTTCCACTCTGCTCTGCGCTTTCGCCCTGCAGGCGCCCGCTGGCAATGCATCTTGCCCCATTTGAACACTTACGAATTCAGCTATCTATCTTTTCAGGCCATGGTGCAGTGGTACTGTACTTTTTTCATCAGACTGTCCCATGCAGCAACAACACCGGGACAGTTTCCTGTAAAGCCTGAATGTAGCAGGTATAGCCGAGGAAAACAAGATAAGGATGCTGCAGCCTGCCTGCTTTACACTGACTTTACGGCAAGCGTCAGCTCAAGGCGGCGCGCCAGCAGTGAGACGGAAAAGCAGAGCAGCAGATACATCAGCGAGACAGTGAGCCAGACCTCAATGGTACGCTGGGTCGAGGAAATCACCTGAAGCCCCTGAAAGGTGAGCTCCTGAATGGAGATGATGGAAACAATGGATGAATACTTTATGGTGTTGATGAACTCATTGGCAAGGGGCGGCAGGACCTGCCGGGCCGCCTGGGGCAGAATGACAAAACACATCTGCTGCCACCAGCAAAGACCAAGTGCGGCTGATGCCTCCCATTGTCCTTTTTCTATTGCCTGGATCCCTGCCCTGACAATCTCGGTAATATAGGCTCCCTGAAAAAGAGCCACTGTAAAGACACCCGCCATAAATGAGGTGAAGAGTGATGGCGGAGCAAAAAAGAGTGCCACCCACTGCTGACCCGCCTCTGATCTGCTGCGGATAAAGTCCTCCATTCCAAGCAGAGGCATGATCTGGTCAGAAACAAAAAAATAGAAGATAAAAACCAGTACCAGGGGGGGAATATTACGGATAAGCTCAACATAACTGCGGCCCAGAAGACGAAAGAAAAGACGCTCTCTGGTTCGCAGAATCCCCATGACCAGCCCGATCAGGGTGGCAAGAATCAGGGACCAGAAACTGAGACGAATGGTGGTGAAAAACCCCTGCATAAGGATATTGCTGACCCATTTCCCCTTTTCCGCATCCCAGCGAAACAGGTAATTGGGAATCACAGCCCAGTCCCAGTGATAGGAAAGCCCCGCACTCACCCGATAGGTGACAAAGGCAATAAACAGCAGAAGGGCAGCCGTCACCATGATATCAAGGAGACGGCTCTTCTTTTTGACAAGATAAACACCGGTCATGGGCTCAGCACTGTTTCCTATTCAACAAGATCCGCCCATTCCCTGGTGCCGAACCAGTAATTATGCCGCTCTTCCAGCCAGCCTTCATGGCTGACAATGGTGATCCAGTTATTAAAAAAAGTGAGGGTATCAAAATCTCCCTTGCGCACCGCAAAACCGATGGGCTCTTTTGTAAAATTTCCCTTCAGGGGGAGAAACATGGTCTCCTGATATTTGATGGCTTCATAGGCGGGTCGGGGAGATGATCCGACCACGGCGTGGACATTCCCGTTACGCAGCTCCTGGTAGGCCTGGGCCTCATCGTCAAAGAGGCGTAACTTTGCTTTGGGCATATATTTTTTTACTGCCGTCACCGCGGTTGTACCGAGTTTACAGGCAATCTCCACCCCTGCCCTGTTAAAGTCTTCAAGTCCTGTAAAACCTGCCGCCTTCTCCTTATGGGCAACAATGGCCATTCCCGAGTAATCATAGGGAATGGAGAAGTTCACCTTGAGAGCCCGCCTTGTCTGGATTCCCATACCACCGATGATCACGTCAAACTTTCCGGTGAGCAGTGCCGGAATAATACCGGCCCATTTGGTGGGTACAAATTCCACTTTCACTCCCATGTCACTGGCAAGTCTTCTGGCCACATCAATCTCAAAACCCACCAGTTCACCTTTTTTATCCTTCATGGCCCAGGGCAGAAAGGTATCCATTCCCACCCGCAGCACCCCGCGCCGCATCACCTGATCTATGGTGGATTCCGCGATAAGCTGCTTCTGCAGCTTCCCGGCAGTCACCGGAAGAGCTGCCAGCAGGGTGACTGCCAGCAGGACCAGGACAAATAAAACACCTGCCGATTTCTTCATATTTTCTCCTCTGTAATGTGTTTTGCTGAGCATACAAGACAACACTGTTATCATATTGCAGACAGCAGAAAAAAACAAACGGACCGCTACTTTCAGCAAAACCTGTGAAATCAATATACTATACTCAACATTGCTCAACTTCCGTCACGGATTCAGCTTCCCTTATTGCCGGATCTGCATCCGTTTCTCCATGAAAGAGACCAGAAACGAGAGAGCAACGGTGATACCAAGGTACATAAGGGCAACGGTGAACCAGAGCTCAAAGGTGAGAAAGGTCTCGGAAATAAGGGCCTGGGCCTCCATTGTGAGGTCATAGACTGCGATGGTGCTCACCAGGGCAGAATCCTTGATAAGTGAAATCGCCTGGGAGGCAAGGGGCGGCAGGATGCGCCGTATCGCCTGGGGCAGCACGATAAAACGATAGGCCTGCTTGAAACTGAGGCCAAGGCTGTGTGAGGCATCCCACTGCCCCTTCTCCACAGAGATGATCCCTGAACGAAAGATCTCGGAAGCATAGGCACCTTCAAAGAGACTGAGGGAAAGCACAGCGGCCCAGAACCTGTCAAGCCCCAGGATGGGACCCATGACAAAGTAAATGAAAAACAGCTGGATAAGGAGTGGTGTGTTACGACTCACCTCCAGATAGAGTCTGGCAAGTACCCTTCCCGGCAGGGAGTTTGAGAGGCGGAGCAGGGCGGTGAGCATCCCGATTGCAAAGGCCAGCAGCAGACTGATCCCTGAAATCTTCAGCGTCACTCCCATACCCAGCAGAAGCGGCCCGGCAGTAAAGCCGCTCTCATCCCAGATATAAAGATAACGCGGTATCTGATACCACTGCCAGTTGTAGCCCATTTCCTGCACAGAGCTGCTGAAAAACCAGAAAACAAGGCCCATGAGCAGCAGAAACTGACTGATATCAAAAAGGGGCGAACGGCTGACATGAAGCCGGATTTTCCTCTTTTTTTCAGGTGCTGGTGTGGGCATGGGACCAAAGGCAGCAAAGATTTAATTACAAAGCAGCTGCGCACAGGTATAATGACAGCTGACCGGAAACTCTTTATATTTTTTCCAAATCCGTGGGCAGGTGACGGCACAAGTATTCCATCACCGGAAAAGTCACCCTTTCAGACCTCTTCCAGACAATAGCAGATGATCATCGACTTTCATACCCATGCCTTTCCAGACAGCATCGCTGAAAAAGCCATCCCGACCCTCGAGCGTGCCGGAAAGATTAAGGCCCACACAAAAGGCAGCAGAGACTCCCTCCTGGCATCCATGGACAGGGCGGGTATCGAGCGCAGTGTCATCTGCTCCATTGCCACCCGCCCTGAACAATTTGATGCAATCCTGGACTGGTCCCGTACAATCAGAAGTGACCGCCTCATCCCCCTGCCATCCATTCATCCGGATGATCCGTACTGCGTGGAACAGGTCTACAGGGTGCGTGACGCCGGTTTTTCCGGGATCAAAATGCATCCCTATTACCAGGATTTCTTTCTCAATGAACCACGACTGGATCCCCTCTATGAGGCCCTGGGCGACACCGGCCTGCTCTTTGTTGTGCACTGCGGCTTTGACATCGCCTATCCCCGCATTCGCTGTGCCGACCCGGCAGCAATCCTGGCACTGCAGAAGCGCTTCCCCGAGCTGCGGCTCATTGCCACCCACTTTGGAGGCTGGGAGCTGTGGGACGAGGTGGAGGAGATCCTCATCGGCAAAGAGATTTATATGGAAATCTCCTTTGCCCTCCAGTATCTTAGGCAGGAACAACTTCTGCGAATGCTCAACAATCATCCCCCCGGCTTCCTGCTCTTTGGCAGCGACTCTCCCTGGACGGATCAGAAAGAATGTATCGCAGAATTACAATCATTGCCTCTGAGCAGAAAACTACTCACCGGAATTCTTGGTGAAAATGCGCTGAAACTCCTATGACAGACATCCCCAGCATATCAAAAAGGCAATGTGACTCCTGCGGTGTGGAGCTTCCCGATGGTGAGCTCTTCTACCACTGCCGCACCGAGATGGTTGCTGCGAAAGATGAGACCATCCCGGACCTGAAACATCCCGACAGGCTCATCGCCCAGGCCCTTTCTGAAATCGCCGGGAAAGATGAGAGCGACCTCCTTGATGATATCTATCAGGAGATCATCCTGCAGCTCTGCCCGACCTGCCGCATGATTCTTCTCAAGCACATCCACAGCATGCTGAACCGCGGCTGCAAACACTGCAGCAACTGCGGTCCGTTAGCAAAAAAGAAGCGGGGAAAGGTCCTCAAGTTCCCCTCTCGTGAAGAGCAGTGACGCCTAGTTCTTCCCCGTCTTGTAGGGATACCCCCTGCGGGCCCAGTCATAAACCCCATACCGCAGATTGTATATCCGCTTAAAACCCAGATCCGCAAGGATTCGAGCCGCAACCGTCGAGCGATTACCGGTGGCGCAGTAGACAAAGATATCCTCAAGCTTCCGGGATTCAAGCTCTCCAATCCGTGCCTGTAGCTGCTGAATGGGGATGAGATAGCTGCCCTCAATGTGAATCTGCTGATATTCACCCGGCGTTCTCACATCCAGAATGAAGGGCTGCAGGTTCTTTAAAATCCCTGCAGCCTCATCCGCCGTAACCTCTGTGTAATTTGGCCGCACAAGATCAACAACCCTGATCCGCCCTCCTCCTGATCCCAGACTGAAAGAGTATGTTCCCGTGGCCTTCATCTTGAAAAAGGGTGACTTTGAAGGATCCGGCTGCAGCATATCCCTGTACTTCAGCTCAGGTATTGCAAAAGGCTGACCGGAAAATGATTCCGGATACCTGAACTTGATATAATCACCACGATAGACCGTAAAAGCATTATCACCGGAGGCGGGGTCAACATCAAGGATTCTGTATCCGGTGACAATCCGGCCGGAAATATCTTCAGCTGCCGCCCGCTGTACAGACAGCAGGAACAACAGCAGGGCAGCAACAGACGCCGCCACAACAGCATTCATACTCTTCACGTTCTTTTTCATGTTTTTCTCATCACTGTCTTTCCCGAAACCATACGCAGGCATACTCCAAGCTGAGCGGGTATTTTCAGATCGGTGCCTCTCTTTGAGATAATTTCTCAATACCATATGGCAGCTCCAAAAA
>JAMOMO010000156.1 GCA_027067035.1 Desulfobulbaceae bacterium | reverse complement strand
TACCAGTCCGGGTTTCGGCTTTCGGCAGCTGCAGCTGACCCGAAGGTGTTCCTCTTTGGCTTCAGGGTGATGTGGACAGATATAGATTCCATCCACATGGGCCCCTTCCTGTGCAAGGAGCCGTTTCATTTTTTCATGTACTTCCTCAAGCAGCTCTTCAGGAAAATATCCTCTGGCAAGACCGGACTGGTTGCTGATGACAACCACAGGGATCTTTGCCTCATTCAATCTTCTGATTGCCTGTGCTGCACCGGGAAGAAGAATAAAACGGCAAATATGGTTGATATAGCCCATCTGTTCATTGATGGTACCGTCACGGTCAAGAAAGACAGCGGTACGTCCTGCTGTCTGAGAGGCATCTGGGGATTGATTAATCATCTACGCACCGGTGAGAAGGTTTCCGGAGAGCATCTGCGCGACTTCATCGTAGACATCATTGGCACTGATGGATTCCAGGCACTTGAGGTGGCCCTGCGGGCAATGGGTCTGCATACAGGGACTGCATTCCATCTCCCGTCTCAGGATGATGGAATTTTTTGAATAGGGACCGGTGGCTATGTGATCAGTTGAGCCGAAGATGGCAATGCTTGGTGTCCCAAGACCGGCTGCCACATGCATCAGACCTGAATCATTGGTCACAAAGACATCACAGCAGTTGATAAGGGCCATGGCCTGTTTCAGGCTTGTTTTCCCTGTCATATCCAGAACATGATAAGGGGTTCGCATGCAATTGTTTCTGATTTTCTGCGCTGCTTCAGTGTCGGCTGCAGTTCCGAAAACCATTATAACACAACCGCTTTCACCGTAGTTTTCTGCTATGAGTGACGCCAGGGCTGCAAATTTATCAACGGGCCACTGCTTGGCAGGACCGAAGGCTGCTCCCGGGTTGAATCCTATGACAGGTATGGCTACCCCTTCCCTGCCAAGTGCTTTGAGTTCAGGGAGTCCTGCGTTATGTGTCCCCTGCTGCTGTTCCAATAATGACACGGGACTCTGAAAACGGAGACAATCCACAAGGCCCCGGGCCCAATGATCAAGTTCTCCTGGAATATGCAGCTGCAGGGAATCGGAACCGGTTTCAAGACCAAGTTCTTTCAAGAGATTCTGATAGTAGTGCACCTGGTGTTTCGTTTTAATTTCATCACTGATTGCAACACCGTGACTGAGCAGGATGCCTCGACCGTCCCTTTTATATCCGGCCCTCACCGGGATACCTGCCAGCCGTGTAATGAGTGCCGCTTCAAAGGCATTCTGCAGAAGAATTGCAGCATCAAACTGAAACGATTTCAGGTCATCTGCAAGTTTGAAAACACCTTTTACTTTTCCCTGATAGAGGTTTTTCTTGTCATAAATAAACAAATTATCCACATCGGGACTCATCCTGAAAATGTCAGCAACCCACGGTACTGCAAGCATGGTAATTTCCGCATCCGGGAAGTTCTCACGAATGCTGTGCACCGCAGGTGTGGTCATCACCGCATCTCCGATCCAGTTGGTGGAACGGATCAGAATTTTCTTTGGATTCAATTCTAACAATGATGGCTTTGCTGACATGGTCTGGACCTCAAAAAAGAGTTAATCAGCGACTAACTCTGCAAACTGCTGTTGGGCAAATTCAATATCAGGATCAATGGATAGGGCCAGCGTGAAGTAATGAACGGCCTTGTCTCTGTTCCCGAGTTTTCTGTGATTGACCCCAAGATTGGCATAATCAAGTGCTGAAACAGGATTGAGTTCAACCGCTCTTTCAAAACAGCTGACAGCCTTTTCATACTGGTCAAGCTTATAGTAACACACTCCCATGGTATTATAAATATCCCATCTTTCCTCATCTTCGGAAAGACCTGTTTTGAGGATATCAATTGCTTCCCGGTATTGGCCAAGATCTTTATAACAGTGACCCATGTAGGAATAGATGTAGGGAAGGTCTTCAGCTTCAGGGCTTAATGTAAGGGATTTTTCAAAATGAACAAGTGCTTTTTCAGGCTGTCCTGCCTCATGGAGATTTCTTCCCCTGTAAAAATCAAGATAGTAGGCGTCTGAGATAATCCCCTCCAGCCGTGCCAGTTTCCTGTCAAGTTCTTCAGAATCCGTAACCCTCTCAACCAGCAGTTTTGAGGCAAACAGACCGACATCCTGGATCATGGAACGTTCACGAAAATGGGCTCCGGGGATGATGGTATAAATGGCAGGAATCTGTAAATCCGGATGCATGACATCTATCATAAAGGTATCCATGCCCCTTTTGGCCATGGCTGCAACACAGTTCTCAACTTCAACCCTGATGTTCGGGTCTCCAAGATTTGGGAAATCCTCGATCCTTGTAGTCATGCCGCTGTCGGTAATGTGTTCAACCTCATCCATGGATAAGGGCTTGGGGAGTCCCGAAGCCACGTAGTTGGATTTTGAATTAAAATCTCCCGCCAACTGCGCAACCTCAGTCACTGCACGGATGAGGGCTTTTTCAGGATCAGGCGTTGTACCTGCTGTATATACAATTTCACTGCTTTCAGGGAAGGTTGAGTGATCCACTGCCAGGGCTGCGATGGTACAGATTCCGGTGTCCAGTGAAAAGTCGTTCAGGTAGAGGTCAATATTATGTTTTTTAAAGATATCCAGGAGATTTCTGGCAACCGGATCCGTAACACTGTCATGCTCGATGAGCGGGGTCTTTAAATTCCCGTGTGAAACCACTGCGCAGACATGCCGCTCAACAATTTCACAAATCCCCTGTAATGCCGCTTCTTCATAGGAGTTTCCGGCCGATGGACCATTGAACTCATTGATGGCAAAAAACCAGGAAAAAGGCATCAATACGTCTTCGCCGGTGTTGAGTTT
>JAMOMO010000155.1 GCA_027067035.1 Desulfobulbaceae bacterium | reverse complement strand
CATACGGGATCTGGTGAAAAACTGCCTCCGCATGCGCCCTGACCGTATAGTTGTCGGAGAGTGTCGCGGCGGCGAGACCCTCGACATGCTCCAGGCAATGAACACCGGACATGACGGATCCCTTACAACAGTACATGCCAACAGCCCCAGAGATCTTATCTCCCGCCTTGAGGTTATGGTGATGATGGCCGGAATGGAACTGCCCGAAAGGGCAATCAGGGAGCAGATAGCATCGGCAGTACACGTCATTGTCCAGCAGTCCCGTTTTTCAGATGGTACCCGGAAAATAACCCATATCACCGAAATCACCGGAATGGAAACCGGTGTGGTCCAGATGCAGCACATCTTTGTGTACAAGCAGCACGGAATTGACCCGGATGGCAATGTGACCGGCGAGTATAAGGCCACTGGACGTGTCCCGGAGTTTTACGAAGTCCTGCAGCAGCAGGGTGTAACTGTAGATATGAAAATATTCGAGTAAACACCGCTATGATTACAAACATTCTCATCTCCTGTCTTGCAGCCGCCTCCGCAGGGATTTTTGCATGGCTGTTTTTTCTGAAGATGTACGAAAAGATGGCCTATTACAAGAGTACTGTAGAGGAAATAACAACAAACAAGTTTTCGGAACTCTTCCTCTTTGTCAATATCAGCACCTACTTCTACTATTATATTACTGCTCTTTTCTTTTTCCCCATCGTCACCGCCGTTCTTTCCGGGGATATCTCCATCGGAATCATCGTCTTTCTCGCCATTCTTTTCTCACCCTATATGATCCTCACCAGCATGATCAGAAAACGACAGAAAAAATTTGAAAAACAACTCCCGGATGCCCTGATCATGGTTGCCGGTTCCATCAGATCCGGTTCCTCGCTGCCCATTGCACTGGATAACCTCATAAAGGAAAGTGAGCCGCCACTCTCACAGGAATTCGGCCTGTATGTCCGTGAACGAAAACTCGGCCTCGACAGAGATACTGCATTTAAAAATCTGGAACGCAGGATGCCCATTGAGGATCTGTCAATTTCACTTTCTGCAATACGTATTTCCACTGAAGTTGGTGGTGATCTTGCCCAATCCCTGGAGCTGCTGGCAGAAACACTGCGAAAAAAACTCACCATGGAAGGCAAAATAGAGAGCCTTACCTCACAGGGGAAACTGCAGGGGATTGTCATGAGTTCACTCCCCCTTTTCCTCATCGTCTGCTTGATGAAACTTGAGCCCGATGCCATGGGGCAGATGTTCACAACAAAAATTGGATGGATGGTTCTGGTCACAGTCCTCTGCATGCAGGCAGTGGGCTATATGGTCATCAGGAAAATCACAACCATAAACGTATGATAATGAACAACTCATATAATATAATCGCCGGGCTGAGTGTTTCCTTATCAATCTTCTGTACCTTCCTGGCTGTTCTGCAACTCAGCCGACTGGTCCCTGAAGATGATCGTGAGTATATGGATGAACTTCCGACATTTTTGGATTTCATCTGGCCGCTGGTTCGGATTATAGCCTATTACGGATGCACCCGTATCCCGTTTTCCTACATGAAAAAGGTTGACCAGCGCCTGAAGCATAATGGACTCGGCTACATGATGATTGCTGAAGAGTTCACTGCTCTTCGGGTGGTCGCCGCATTGACGACCCTGGTTTTCGGCTATTTTGCCCTGTCCTTTATCGGAGAATGGAATCCTCTGCTGTTTATTGTTCTGCCGGCCCTTGGTTTTTTCTACCCGGACATCTGGGTTCGTGACATCAGAAAAAAACAGGTTGATGAGATTCTCCGCTCTCTTCCTGCATTTCTTGACTTTATCACCATGGCCGTTGAAGCCGGACTCAACTTTTCCGGGGCCATTGAACAGGCACGACAGAAAGGCCCATCAGGACCGCTTGCAATCGAATTTGGCGTTGTGCTCCGAGACATCCGCTCCGGTATTCCACGTACCAGGGCCCTGCAGCGAATGGCCAGACGCCTTGATATCCATGAGGTCACAAGTTTTGTCAATGCCGTGGTACAGGCTGAAAAGATGGGATCCAGCATGGCAGGAGTGCTTCGGATCCAGGCAGAGCAACGTCGTAATGAACGCTTTCAGAGAGCTGAAAAAAAGGCAATGGAGGCACCGGTGAAACTCATCGGCCCACTGGTTATCTTTATTTTTCCGACAACATTTATTGTCCTGGCATTCCCCATTGCCATAAAATTTATTCAGGGAGGGTATTTTTGATCACGGGTCAGTTCCGCATTGCAGCACAGCCTGAAAAGATACTGCGCCATATCAGAAAGACGGAAACCTGTATTGAACGCGGCCGTGGCTTACTCGGCTGTTCCCTGCTTGAAGAAGGTCATGGTATGCTCATCTCCCCCTGCAACTCCATCCACACCTTTTTTATGAAAATCCCCCTGGATATTATTTATCTGGACAGATCCTGCCGTATCGTCGCCATGAGAGAGAATATGCAGCCATATCGTTTCAGTATGTGCAGAAGAGCATCATCGGTTCTGGAACTGATGGCAGGTCAGATCCATATCTCAGGCCTGAGAAAAGGCGACCACCTTCAATGGATACCCCAGCCATGAACGCTTCCGTCCACAGACTCTGTATCGCGCTCCTGATTCTGCTGCTCTTTTCCGGCTGTGCAGCAACACAGGGAGATTTACTGCTTATCCGGGATCAGGCCTACGAGGCATATCGGAACAGAAATTACGACACGGCTGTCAGCAAATTCGAATATCTGGTATCACGGGTACCGGAAGACGGCGAATTCTGGTTCCGACTGGGAAATTCATATGCCAGATCACAGAAACCGCAACTGGCTGTCGACGCCTATCAGAAGGCACTGATAC
>JAMOMO010000154.1 GCA_027067035.1 Desulfobulbaceae bacterium | reverse complement strand
ACAAAATTACCATCGTCCCCCGTGGCATGGCCCTTGGCCAGACCCAGCAGCTGCCCATCAGCGACCACCCCGCATACTCCCGGGACTACCTGCGCAGCAAGATTATTGTCCTCATGGGTGGCCGTGCAGCAGAAGAGATCATCTTCGGGCAGCAGACCACAGGTGCTCAGGGAGACCTCCTCACCGCAACACAGATAGCAACCGATATGATCTGCAAATGGGGTATGAGCAAGACCCTTGGGCCTCAGGCCTATGCCATCGACAGTGGCGGTTTCCTTGAAAGTACAGCCAGCAGGCTGTCCATGAGCCATGAGACCACCACCCGGATCGATCATGAAGTAAACGAACTGCTGACCGGTTGCTACGATGAGGCGATCCGGATTCTCAAAGAGGAACACTGGCTCCTGAAAAATCTCGCGGAAATTCTTCTTCAGGTGGAAACACTTGATGGAGAGGAATTTGAAATCATCGTTCAATGCAGCCTGGAAAAAGAAGCTGCTGCCGCGAACGGCGAACCCAGTTGTCGAACCTGCAAAGTTCGACAGGACTGTATTCAGGCCTAAAGCAGACAGGTAACAGATGCGATCCCTCAGAAGACTCAGTACGTTCACCTTTCTTGGCACCGCAGTTCTGCTTGCCATGCTTCTGGTTGCCGGCTACTCACAGAACCGTATGATGGATGCCTACAGCACCATTGTAAAGGAAAGTGAAAGTACCATTTTCTTCTATTCCACCATACGGGAACAGATAACCGAAGCCCTCCTTACCCAGGATGCCGCACAGACCAAGGCCGCTGCAACGGAAATAGAGCAGCTCCATGGCCGCTACACTGATATGCTTGAAAGCCGGCTTATTCCCGGACACTACAAAATATCTTTTCTCAAGGAAATCGACCTGGAAAAGGTGGCCATGGCCCTCAAATCCATGGCTGAATCTCCCACAGACACCACCCTTGCCCTTGCCCTTGTGGGGCAGCTTCGTCAGATCAACAACCAGTTCCTCCAGTTCGACAGAATCGTGGTCAGTGAAATGAAAAACAGGGTCATGGGCTACCAGAAAAAAGCCCTTGTCCTCATGGGCCTGATCATTGCTCTGACAAGTTTTACCCTGCTCATTCTCTACAAAAAATCTGTCAAGCCATTGATCATGCTGGCGGAACAGTGCGAAAACGCCCTCAGTGATAAAATACCGCTGCAGCTCGATGATGAGGAAACAAGCAGCATTGAGCTCAAAACCCTTACATCCTCTTTTAATCAACTGCTGCTGCAGCCACCGGATGCCGGATCTGATCAGAACACACCCGGCCCGAGAGACGCTGAATTTTTCTCCATTGTCAATGAAGTCACCAACAGGCTCAACGGAATCATAAACTACTCACAGCTTCTCGCAGATTACTGCGAAGCGGAAAAAGTCGGTGAAGAGCAGAAACAGATCCTCCACAAGATCATGGAGAATGGTGAGAAAAGTGCCCAAATTTTACAGAAAAGCCTGCATGGAGGTGAGATATGACAAGCCCTAGGAATACGGACGGGAACAACAATAGAGACACGAAGCGCATCAGTGCCTGGGAGAGCCTGCTTGGCTGCACCTGGAAAACTCCACTCGGAATTTTAGGGGTCGGTCTCACCACTGTATCCATCACCCTCATAATCATCGGACTCATCTTCCACCTCACAGGACTGATTGCCAACCACTACTTTTCCATCTTCACCTTTATTTTTCTGCCCTCGGTGATGCTGTTCGGCCTGGCACTGATTCCGCTTGCCTGTTACTTCCGCAGGAAGAAGTGGTTTAACGACAGCCTCCTCAACTCCAATCACCTGAAAATCGACCTGGCCGACAAACAGCATCGAAAAGGAATTGTTCTGTTTCTGATTCTCTCTGTCATCAATGTTACGATCCTCGGTCTGGTGATCTACGAAGGATATCATTTCACCGATTCCTCCTACTTCTGCGGCGTGGTCTGCCACGAGGTTATGGATCCTGAATACACCGCCTACCAGAGATCTCCCCACGCCAAAGTTTCCTGCGTTTCCTGTCATATCGGGTCCGGTGCCAGCTGGTACGTCCAGGCAAAACTTTCCGGTATACGACAGGTAAAGGCGGTGATTGAAGGAAATTACAGCCGGCCCATCCCCGCACCGGTGGAACACCTGAGACCTGCGCGGGATACCTGCGAATCCTGCCACTGGCCTGAAAAATTCCACGGTAAAAAAATCAAACAGTTCATCGGGTTCACCAATGAAAACCAGACAGACCCCCAGATCCAGGAGATAGCCCTTCGCATTGGCGGCCGTAATCCGGTCACCGATGAATTTGAAGGAATCCACTGGCATGTCAGTCGTAACATCAAAGTTGAATACCAGGCACTGGATGAAAAACGTACCAGAATAGGTCGGGTAAAAGTCACCAGACCCGGCGGAATCACAGAAGAATATTCCACCAGCAATGACACTCCGGATGAAGGCATCGACCTGAAATGGCGCACCATGGACTGCATCGACTGTCATAATCGACCAACCCATATTTATGATGAGCTTGAACAGGTCATCGACTTCGGGCTGTTCTCAAGGAAGATCGATCCTGAGATCAGTGGGATACGTGAAGACAGCAACACTATTCTGCAAAAAGAATACACAAGCAGAGACCAGGCCACGGAACGAATTGTTGAAGACCTTCTGGAACTGGTTTCCAAACGTCACGGGAAAGAGTTTGTGACTGCCAATAAAAAACAAATCACTCGCTCAGGGGCATTCCTGCTGGAAGCCTACCTGAACAATGTGTGGCCCAGGATGAAAGTCACCTGGGGAACATACCGCCAGCATCTTGGACACCTCAATGCTGACAAAGGA
>JAMOMO010000153.1 GCA_027067035.1 Desulfobulbaceae bacterium | reverse complement strand
AAAAAACATGTCCCATGGCGGGACAGTCTGTTGGTCATCAAAAGTGTCCTGATGTGTGTCCCGCCTGTGTCTCGGAAGTGTCCCCACCTGTCCCGAAAGTGTCTCGCTGCGGGACAGATGGGCTGTCGGGATGAGTGGGGTCAGCTGCTGGAGTGGGGGGACGGCGGGCGGTTATTCTTCGATCTGGTAGCGCTGCATCTGTCTGTAGAGAGTTGAGCGGGCAACGCCGAGGATTTTGGCGGCCTTTACCTTGTTCCCGTTGGCCTGTCTCAGAGCATCGATGATCTTTTCATCTTCACGTTGATAGTGCGGATTGGTCGAGAAGAGGGTGATGGAGTGTCTGGGCGGGTCGGCCTGTTGAACTGTTACAGGGGCTTCTGTCTCCTGCGGAATGGGGTTCTGGAGTTCTTCGGGTAAATGTTTCAGAAGAAGGACCGGCCCGCTGCACAGGACACAGGCCCTTTCCATGACATGTCGCAGTTCCCGTACATTACCGGGCCAGGAATATCTGGCCATGCATTCAAGGGCCTGATCAGAAATGGTTGCTATCTTTTTCCCCAGCTGTTTTCTGAAGAGTGTCAGAAAGTGGGTGGCCAGCAGCGGTATTCCGTCAATACGTTCACGGAGTGGCGGGAGTCTCACCTCAATGACCTTCAGACGGTAGTAGAGATCTTCCCTGAATTTTCCTTGAGCGACCATCTCCTGAAAGTCAACATTTGTGGCTGCAATTATCCTCACATCCACCTGTATGGGGGTATCCTGACCCACAGGAGTAAAGGTCTTTTCCTGAAGAAAACGAAGAAGCAGCAGCTGGGTCCGTGGTGATATGTCGCCAATTTCATCCAGAAAGAGAGTACCGCCATCTGCCTGCAGCAGTCTTCCTGGTCTGTCCCTGTCAGCACCGGTAAAGGAACCCTTGGAGTGTCCAAACAGTTCACTTTCAAGGAGCGTTTCCGTTGCGGAGACACAGTCAATCTTAATAAGGGGCTTGTCACGTCTGGAGCTTTCTGCATGCAGGGCCTCGGCTGCGAGCTCTTTTCCGGTGCCTGACTCTCCGGTGATAAGGACGGCGGTATCGACCTTGCCGATGTTTTCGATCATTTTGTAGACTTCCTGCATGACACTGCTTGCGCCGACGTAGCCGTGGAACCTGTCACGTACCTCCCGGACTTTATCGGGTTCGTCATTGCTGAGGTCTCTTGCAACAATGACAGCTCCCTGGAACTCGTTGTCTTCACCACGCAATGGCGAGGCGTTCAGGCTGATAAGTTTTGTTCTGTCGTCACTGCTGTGATATTCAATGAGGTGTTTTCGTACCTCTTTCCCATCCTTGAGTACCTTGCGGGCATCGCGGATGCAGGCAAAACTCAGTTCAGTGGGGAGGTTTTTCAGTGTCGGTGGACCACCTGTACCTGTTTCCTGAAACCACTGTTCGGCTGTTTCATTGAGCTGCACTATCCGCATTGAGGAATCAACGGTTATGATGGCATCACTGACAGACTGAAAGATGGCCTCAAGGTGGCGGCGATATTTCTCATTCTCACGCTGCAGCCGACCGGCCTTGTTTTCCAGATACCAGTGAATAAGTGCCTGCCTGGTAAAGCGGAGCAGGGTCTCCTTGTTCACGGGCTTGGAAATATAGTCAAAGGCACGGTGCCTGACGGATTCTGCAGCAGACTCGAGGTTGGGGAATCCGGTGATCATTACCACGGGACACATTACCCCGAGTTCTCTGGTTTTTCGCAGCAGGTCGGTGCCACACGGTCCGATGAGGACAATGTCACTGATGATCAGGTCATATGAAGTGCTCTTCAGCTCCCTTACGGCTTCATCAAATGTTTCAACGGTCTTGACATGACGATAGCCTTCTGAGCTGAGAAATATCTCAAAGGTCTGTCTGATGGATTCTTCGTCATCAACAATGAGAATCCGGGCGCTGTATAAATCCTTTTCCATAACCCTATATTCCGGCTGGGAGCTCCATGATTATTTCAGTGTATTGATCAAGTATGGAGTTGACCCGCAGGTCACCGCCATGATCCTTTACAATGCCGTAACTTATACTCAGCCCAAGGCCTGTTCCTTCACCCGGCGCCTTGGTGGTGAAAAACGGTTCAAAAAGACGTTCAAGGAGTGACTGGGGCAGACCAGTACCATAATCCTTGACCACTATGGTGATGACGGGTTCATCGGCGTTGTCGTGATGCTCACAGGTGATTTCGATTCTCTTTTGAGGATGATAGCCTGCATATCTCTCATTCAAGGCATAGCGACTGTTGCTAATGAGGTTAACCAGTACCTGCTGAAGCTGCTGGAAGTCTGCTGTTATGACGTGATCTTTTTCAGGGAAGCTGGTGGCAATTGCGATACCATCTTTTTTCAGTTGATGCTGAACCAGAGTGAGACTCTCCTGTATAATGCTCACCGGGTTGACCGGCTGCCGCTCATGTTTTTCAGCTCGTGAAAAAGAGAGAAGATTATGAGTGATCGATGCAATTCTGTCGCCTTCCCTGATGATTTTCCGCACAATGTCTTTGCCCGGTGAATCCAGGTTGTAATTGTCCAGCAGGATCTGAGAGAAATTAATTATTCCGGTGATGGGGTTGTTTATCTCGTGGGCAACACCTGCTGCGAGTTCTCCAATGGCTGCGAGTTTGGCGGTGCGGATTGAATCGACTTTCCTGCTTTGCTCACGGGTCAGTTCACGTGCAATGAGCATGATCTTGTCAATATTTCCGCTGGAATCCATAACAGGAGATATTGTAAATGAATATTCACCGTTCAGGCCGGGCAGGCGGGTCTCTTCAACCTTTGGTGCACAGGTCTTCAGAAATTCCTCAAGGGGACATTTGATGTGCG
>JAMOMO010000152.1 GCA_027067035.1 Desulfobulbaceae bacterium | reverse complement strand
ATCGTGAACTGGCTTGCCGATGAGTTCAAACGTGAGCAGGGAATTGACCTTCGCGGTGATAAAATGGCCCTGCAGCGTCTTAAGGAAGAGGGTGAAAAGGCCAAAATGGAGCTTTCCACCACCAATGAGACTGAGATTAATCTGCCCTTTATTACAGCAGATGCATCAGGTCCCAAACATCTCAATATCAAATTGAGTCGTGCCAAATATGAGGCGCTGGTGGAAGATCTGGTTGATCGTACCGTCGGTCCCTGCGAGACTGCGTTAAAAGATGCCGGACTCACTGCATCCGATATTGATGAGGTTATCCTTGTTGGTGGTATGAGCCGTATGCCCAAGGTTCAGGAGAAGGTGAAGGAGATTTTCGGCAAGGATCCCCATAAGGGTGTGAATCCTGATGAGGTTGTGGCCATTGGTGCCGCCATTCAGGGTGGTGTTCTTCAGGGTGATGTCAAAGATGTACTGCTCCTTGATGTAACTCCACTGTCTCTTGGTATTGAGACCCTTGGTGGAGTAACCACCAAGCTGATTGAGAAAAACACCACGGTTCCAACCAAGAAGAGCCAGATTTTCTCAACGGCAGCTGACAACCAGCCCGCGGTTTCCATCCATGTCCTTCAGGGTGAGCGTGAGATGGCACAGGACAATAAGACCATCGGTCGTTTTGAACTGACCGACATCCCGCCGTCCCCTCGTGGTGTGCCGCAGATTGAGGTCTCTTTTGACCTTGATGCCAACGGTATTCTGAATGTGTCTGCCAAGGATCTTGGAACCAACAAAGAGCAGTCCATTCGTATCACCGCCTCTTCCGGTCTTTCCGAGGAAGAGATTGAGAAGATGAAGCGGGATGCTGAAGAGCACGCTGAAGAGGACAAGAAGCGCAAAGAGCTGGTGGATGCCAGAAATAATGCCGATGGTCTGATGCACGCATCTGAGAAGTCACTGAAGGATCTTGGTGACAAGGTGGATGCCGAGACCAGGGCAAACGTTGAAAAAGAGATCGAAAATGTGAAAAAAGCGGTTGAGGGTGATGATACCGCTGCAATCAATGCTGCCATTGAGGAGCTGACCAAGGCCTCTCACAAGCTGGCGGAGCTCATGTATGCCCAGGCGTCTCAGGAAAATCCTGATGCAGCCGGAGCAGCAGGAGCTGCCGGAGCTGACGCAGGAGCTGCACCACAGGATGATGACGTCGTTGATGCCGACTTTGAAGAGGTCAAAGACGACAAGAAATAATTTCAACAGAGAGATCAGCTGTCTTTTTAGAGACAGCCGTGAAATAAAAAAAGGGGAATCCGATGAATTTCGGGTTCCCCTTTTTTTCGTTTTTTTTTATCATCTGGGGTAGTATGCGGCAATTTCTTGATTTAAACTGTAAATTTATAAACAACACAGCAATAAAAAATGAAAATTCTATCAGGCATCCAACCGTCCGGCCAGCTGCACATCGGTAACTATTTCGGTATGATGAAGACCATGATCTCCAATATGGAGCAATCAGATCTTTATGTCTTCATCGTTGACCTCCACGCCCTCACCTCAGTCCATGACAGGGAAAAACTTGCCACAGGTACCCTTGAGGCTGCTGCGGATTTCCTGGCACTGGGCCTTGACCCGGAGAAGTGCACCTTCTGGGTACAGTCCGATGTTCCTGAGGTGTGTGAGCTCGCCTGGATTCTGTCAACTCTTACTCCCATGGGGCTGATGGAACGCTGCCATTCATACAAGGACAAGGTTGCCAAGGGCATTGATGCCAGTCACGGTCTCTTTTCCTATCCGGTGCTCATGGCTGCGGATATTCTTCTGTACCAGGCGGACCGGGTTCCGGTTGGCAAGGATCAGAAGCAGCATCTTGAAGTGGCAAGGGATATTGCCCAGAAGTTTAACAATACCTTTGGTGAGACCTTTGTTGTCCCTGAACCCGCCATCAGTGAGCAGACTGCCACGGTACCGGGTCTTGACGGTCAGAAAATGTCCAAATCCTACGGCAATACCATTCCCATTTTTCTTGAAGGCAAGCCGCTGAAGAAGAAGGTGATGGCCATTGCCACTGATGCCACCCCCGTGGAAGATCCCAAAGACCCGGACAGCTGTAATCTCTTTGCGATGTTCAAGCTCTTTGCCACGCCCGAACGGCTGCAGGAGGTTCGGGATCTCTATGTCAATGGCGGAGCGGCCTATGGTTATATTAAACTTGAGCTTCTCGATCTTATCAGTGACTATTACGCCGGGGCACGCCGGAAAAAAGCCGAGTACCTTGCTGATCCGG
>JAMOMO010000151.1 GCA_027067035.1 Desulfobulbaceae bacterium | reverse complement strand
CCCGTGAGCTGAGCCGGGAAGAACATCTCATCCTTATCTGCGGACGCTATGAAGGCGTGGATGAGCGCTTCAGAGCAGCCACGGTTGATGATGAGATCTCCATAGGTGACTACATACTCACCGGCGGGGAACTGGCAGCCATGATCATTGTTGATTCTGTCAGCAGATTGTTGCCGGGTGTACTTGGATGTGCGGACTCTGCCGAAAAAGATACCTTCAGCAGAGAGTTACTGAAACATCCCCAGTACACACGGCCAAGGGTATTTAACGGCAGTGAGATTCCTGAAGTACTGCTTTCAGGAGATCACGCAAAAATTGAAGAGTATCGCTTTATAGAATCCGTTACACGGACTCTTGAGCGCCGACCTGATCTCATTGGAAAAGAATTCGGCTCATTCAGCAGGGCTGAGGCCGGGATCCTGCGAAAACAGGGCCTCTACGATAGAATCAAAGCGTTGGCGCAGGACAATGAATAGAGAACAGAGTGGTTTAGATATTGTCCTTGTTCACCACCCTGTGTTAAATAAGGTTGGCGAGACCATCGGATCGGCGGTAACAAATCTTGATATCCATGATATCGCCAGAGCAGCAAAGACATACGGGGTTGACAACTATTTTATTGTCACACCATATGACGATCAGCACATGCTGGTCTCTGAAATCCTTGAGCACTGGAAGAGTGGTCATGGTGCGACTTATAATCCGGCACGCAAAGAGGCTCTGAATCTTGTCCGGCTTGAATTCAGCCTTGAGGCTGTGATCGAAAAAGTCAGTGAGGAGCGCGGCCGGAAACCATTGCTGCTCACAACCAGTGCCAGGGCTCAGGAAAAAAGCCTGAGCTACCGGGCTGCCCGTGACAGGATAGCAGAAAAAGAGCCCATACTGCTTCTTTTCGGCACCGCACACGGACTGGCACCTGAAGTCATGGAGAGCACAGATTACTGTCTGCCGCCTGTTGGTGCAGACACCGGCTACAATCATCTCTCTGTACGCTCAGCAGTGTCGATTATTCTCGACAGACTGCTCAGCAGTTGAGAAGGGAGCACAACGGCAGCTTAGACAGCTGCCCAGAGATAAAAAAACTTTTTACAAAAAAGACGGATATAGAACATAAATTTTCAGACGGATGAAGACACTCTCTGCACAACTTATCGTTCACAGAGACCGTATGATCCCGTCATAACTGATAAACAACGGAAACTATCATGAGCACAATTATTGACAGACTTGAAATGGAACAGATGCGTCAGGACCACCCTGACTTTCGTCCCGGCGACACTGTAAAGGTATACATTCGTATCATCGAGGGCGCCAAGGAGCGTGTTCAGATCTTTCAGGGCGTGGTAATCAAGCGTAAGAAAGCAAACATGGGCGCATCCTACACCGTACGTAAAATTTCCCATGGTGTTGGCGTGGAAAAAACCTTCGCCCTTCACAATCCCCGTATTGAAAAGATCGAGGTGGTGAGCCGCGGACGTGTTCGTCGCTCTCGTCTCTACTATCTTCGTGAGAGACGTGGTAAAGCCGCACGTATCCGCGAGCGTGGCATTGTGCGCTGAAAAAACCGGCCGAAAGAAAAAAAAACTGAAACAGCAGAGCGGAAAACTCCTCTCTCTGTTCGATCCTCCTCAGGAGGATAATTTTTTTCTCGAACGCAGCCTGCAGCAACAGGGATATTCTGTTGTTGCAGGTCTCGACGAGGTCGGCAGGGGTCCCCTTGCAGGACCAGTAGTTGCAGCAGCAGTTGTCCTGCCCTCTGCATGTCAGCACTCCCGCTTTATCGACTCCAAAAAACTCAGCCCGAAAAAACGTCTGGAACTCTTTGAATATCTCCAGCAAATCCCAGCCCGGATTGGCATTGGTATCGTCTCCCACACCCGCATTGATTCAATCAACATACTCCAGGCATCCCTTCTTGCCATGAAACGCGGTGTCGAGGAACTGGTCAGGCAGAAGCATGAACCGGATTTCCTCCTTGTTGACGGAAAGTTTCCGGTTCCACTTGCAACAGCACAGCAGCCCCTGATCAAAGGTGAAGGAAGATCCGCATCCATTGCCGCCGCATCCATCATCGCCAAGGTTACCCGGGACAGAATCATGGCCCGGCTCCATGCGGAATATCCACTTTATAATTTCATTAAAAACCAGGGATATCCCACCAGAGAGCATCGCAATGCCATCAAAAAACATGGCATATGCCCGCACCACCGTCTGAGTTTCAAGGGAGTGAAAGACCTTGACTAAAGAGCGTATCACCCTTGGAAAAAAGGGCGAAGACCTGGCTGTATCACATCTGAAAAAACAGGGAATTAAGGTTATATTACGAAATTACAGGCAAAAATCAGGGGAAATTGATATCATAGCAAGAGATGGAGACTTCCTGGTTTTTGTGGAAGTGAAAACACGCAGGAGCCTTGCCTTCGGCTCACCCTTTGAAGCTGTTACACACAAAAAACAGGCCCAGATAACACGGGTTGCCATGGAGTACATCAGCCGGAACAACATCTCTCTCCAGGCCTGCCGTTTTGATGTTGTCTCCATTGTCATGTCGCAAGCCCGTACGGTACAGATTGAACACCAGAAAAATGCATTTGATGCCGTCATGTTTTAGTGTAGCCCGAAACCTTCATAAAAAGATATTATGCTGCCATTAGCCATTAGCATGGGATGTCCTGCCGGAATCGGGCCGGAAATCATCCTGAAACATTTCAGCAACCGCCGGAATCAGCACACTTCCGGTCCGGCAGTGGTCGTTGGTGACATCGGTGTTCTGTCGTTTTACGCCGAAAAACTTTCATTCAGCATCTCTCTTCTGCCCTGGCAGCCCGGTGAACCCGCCGATTTCAAGGAGGGCGTAATCCCTG
>JAMOMO010000150.1 GCA_027067035.1 Desulfobulbaceae bacterium | reverse complement strand
GCCTTTAACAGGTTTTCGTTACTGAAATCATTCTGAAGGGCCGCAATAAGCTTTCGGGTTTTTTTCTCCTGTTCAAGACGTCTTTTACTGCTCACCTTTCTAAGGTGTTTCTTTGCCTCAGAAAGTCGCTCGCGATCAATAGTCTCCACATTCAGGCCGTCGATCAGGTTCAACATGGTGTGGGCCGCACTGTAATCTTTTTTCTCCAGGGCCTCATAGGTGAAATCCAGGAGGTGACGAGCTGTTTTTTCTTTTTGATGCTGGTAATCCTTGAGCTCCGAATACTGCTTTTCAGCTTCTGACAAAACCCGGATAATGGCCTGCTGCACAGAACTGTTGGCAATGAGCCAATAGGCCCTGTTTAAATCAAGTTTCAGTTCCAGCCGTCTGAGATGCTGATCCCGTTTCAACAGAAATGACTCCTGACTCTTTTTCAGGATCTCACTGTCAGGTAATTTCACAAGGGCCTGTTCATATGCCTGCTGCGCCTTGTACCATTCATTGTTGCGCACAGCGTTTCTGGCATCACTGATGGTCTTCTTTTCCAGCCTGTCAGCCAGCAGCAGAACTTTCTTTTTCTGCCGCATCAGCTTCTCATAATCGCCACTGTCCGGTTTTACATAGGAAAGAATATCCAGTGCGCGGCCATACTGCTCCTGAGCAATCATCTCATCGATTGTATCTGGAACCTGGGTCCCAAGAGAACTCAGATAAGCACAGCTGGAGAGCATCACGCTCAGTGCTGCTGCAAAGAGTATATAGACTGATTTTCTCATGCTGCTCAAGAGCTCTGAATCTGTTGTATCAGGCCGTCAATCTGCCTGTTTATTTCAAGCTGCCAGCTTTCCGCAACATCAAGCACCAGATACGTCGAGACTTCCTCACTGATTCCTCTTAATTTCAAAGACTTGAACTTCTCGGCGACAATCCTTGATTTCAGTTTTTCATCATGGTAGAGCAGATCGGTTATCACTATCTGATCCTTTGCAGCCACCGTGTGCAGCCGTGAGGCAAGATTCACCGTATCCCCCACAACGGTATACTGCATCCGGTCTACCGACCCCATGTTACCGGCCAGCATGGTACCGCTGTTAACACCAATTCTGAAGTGAATGGACGGCTTTCCCTGTTCTATACGTTTTTTATTCAGCCGGACAACAAGCTTCTGTATCATCACGGCACAGATAAGGGCATGAAACTTATGGTCCGGGTCGGCATCAGGTATCCCGAAAATAACCATGGCACAGTCTCCCATATACTTATCTATGGTCCCCTGATACAGACTGCTTACAGCTGATATGTAGGTGAAATACTCATTGAGCAGATCAGCCACCTCACTGGCCGGCATCTTCTCTGAAAAGCTTGTAAAACCAACGATATCAGCAAAGAGAACCGTTCCCTCCACATGTTTGCCGCCCAGCTGAATGTGGTTGAGATTTGATAATATCTGCTTTGCCACGCTATTTGATACAAACCGGGAGAAGGCATTCTCAACCTGTTCTTTTTCAAGAAGATCTGTGGCCATTTTGTTAAAGGCCTCGGTGAGAAAGCCGATCTCATCATTGCGACGCTCCTGAATCTGGTGCCGGTAGTCACCCTTCCCGATGGCGACACTGGCATCCATCAGTTCATTTATGGGCCTGCTCAGCCGTTTCCCTGTTACAAAAGCTATCACAACACTCACCAGAATCATGATGACAGTACTGATTGTAATGGTGCGTACCGTGTCGCGTAATGCCTGCCCCATTGTCTCCTTGCCGAAGGTTACCAGCGCATAGCCGGTGAGAACGTCGTTAAAAAGGATCGGTGAGAAAAAAGATATGGCATCAATTCCGGACTCACCCTCTTCATTCCATTCATAACTGTAGGTATTTTCGCCGATAAGGGTTGAATCTGCAAAAAGCTTGCTGATATCCTGGTCAGGAATTGCACCGGAGGCGGTCAACCGTTCACCTTTTTCAGAATACACCGCAGCGCCAAGGATATTTCCTTTATTGCCGAAATTTCTGATAACCACCATAAGCCCGAGAAGGTCATCTGACAAAATCAGCTCTTTTGCTGACTCCCCGAGCTGGCTGGCAGATGCCTGTCCAAAGGAGTTGATCTGATTTCGCAGGAGGCGGGTCTGGTTGGTTACGATGGTCAGGCCAAGGGAAATCATTCCCGTTGAAATGAGGATTGTCAGGACAAATGCAAGCTTGTATGCAATGGGGACATAACTGGGACGAAGTCCTTTCAGGCTCTGCCACAGTCGTGAAACAAAAGAAGTCTGTGCTGGTATTGTTCGTTGACTGGTCATAGGATTTTCTTACAAAACATCACGTTTCAGTTACCGCATCAGTCTCAGCCAGGAGCCTGAAACACTCCAACAACAGAAGACACTGATATCATTATACCCTCTCTTTCCCAAGAAAACACCTGCAACCGACAACATGTATATCATTTTCCTGATTTCCGGGTGGCGGCAGCGGCACCGCAATCATCGACAGGTGAATACATCTCTCCTCGGAATCCAGTACTCAAAAGAATGGCGACAGAGATTCCGGACCATTGACCTCCAGTCTTTACACGGCAATTACAGTCCAAGCTTTTTCGTCACCAATCTGCGGGGTCCGGCCCTGCGAAGCGTCCATGACAACGCATCTTCGCCCATGAAAACATGTTTCTATTCCCTCTCAGGGGAAATAAATAAAATACTTCAAGTCCAGTAAAAAGACAGCTAATCCTGTGAGAAACTGCTAGTACTGGCTTTTTTTGACTAAATTCCTTATAGTCCAGGTTCGTAAAACAGAACAGGATATCAGCATGGCAATTTAATCACCACATTAAATACATGCATAATTAACTCTTTGCAATCATTCTTTCAAA
>JAMOMO010000149.1 GCA_027067035.1 Desulfobulbaceae bacterium | reverse complement strand
CTGATTGATGATATATTATTTTGGTGCATAATTGTTGCCGGTGAATTTACAGCAGTGCATGGAAAGGCTTTGGCCTCGTTCATCTTTTCCAACTCGCCAGCATTATTGCGTAACATAGCGGAACCGGTGCTCGTTTATTCTATTATTTTACTATCAGCCTTGGTTTTGTCCTTAATCAGAGTAACTCAATGGAATCCAAAATTCAAAGTTTTGCTAGGTGCATTTATTGGTTTTGTATCTGCGCTGGGGATGCAATTGGGAGATGTGTGTGATACAAATTCGAGCCTAATATTCTTTTTGCAGTTATTTATTTATGCAACCGCTTGTGGAGTGATATGGATAGAATGCTACCTTATTCTTAATCTAGAAAAAGATTTTTGGAAGTTCATGTTTGAAAGTGTATTTAAGGCGATAAGATACATTTTGGTTGTATATGCCGCAATGATAGTCATTCTGAAATATATATCATCATCGAATGACGAGGCTACGATAGGCTTCATAACGACGCTATCATATCCAACATTTATAATTGTACTGTCCATATTCATGATAAGTTATTGGGTTTTGGTTCCCTCATGGGAAAGATTTGTGGAGGGTTCGCAAATTCAATGCAATGACAAATAGAAGTGGCCCCAATATTTTGAACAAGCCCATAAGTCCCCCTGTGTCAGGATAGTTGTTAATATGTTAGAACAGGACTTCAACAAAATGTTCTCCGGAGACACAGTGAGATAGATATCAGTTATCCGGCAGAGCAGAAGAAAGCGGTGTTGAAGAAGACACCTCTACCTCACAACAACAATCATGACCTGGGAAAACAGTTCCGGCTTCTATCATCTCGTACAAGCAAAATCAAACCACAGAAATCAGCCAAGTGCCACATCAAGAACCATCATTACGGTAAAGCCAACCAGGGTGGCCATGGTGACCATATCAATATTCTTATACTCCCGCTGCGACTCCGGTATCAGCTCCTCCACCACCACAAAAATCATTGCACCGGCAGCAAAACAGAGGGCATACGGCAGAAGTTCCTGGAGATAAATCACAAAAGCCGCACCGATAACACCTGCGACCGGCTCCACCGCCCCTGAGAGCTGTCCCATCAGAAAACTCTTGAAGCGCCCCATCCCCTCACGTCTCAGAGGAATGGAAACAGCGGCGCCTTCCGGGAAGTTCTGCAGCCCGATCCCAAGTGCCAGAGCAACCGCTCCGCCCATTGTTGCAGCAGAAAGATTGGCACCAACTGCGCCAAAGGCCACTCCCACGGCCAGACCCTCCGGAATATTGTGAAGGGTTATGGCAAGAACCAGAAGTGTGGAACGCTGCCAGGAGGTCTTTATTCCTTCGCTCTGAGCCATCTTCAATCCAGGATGCAGATGGGGCAGGAATTTATCTACCAGTCGCATAAATATTCCACCGGCCATAAAACCGCTGGCCGCGACAAGCCAGGGAACCCGCCCCAGCTGCTCAGCCATTTCAATTCCCGGTGCCAACAGTGACCAGAAACTTGCCGCAATCATCACTCCCGCGGCAAAGCCCAGGAGGTAATCCATGATTTTGGTATTACTCTCTTTGGTGAAAAATACCATGGCCGAGCCAAGGGCAGTGACAAACCAGGTGAAACAGGTTGCAATCAATGCCTGGATAATGGGAGAGAGTCCGATAAAGAGTTCCATGTTACACGCTTCCTGCTTCACTGAGACACTGAGCCGTTATTGGCACTTCTTCATTATTACAAATTTACCATGTCTGATAATCCTGTATAGCAAAAAAAAGCAGCAGAGCATGGTAGAAAACAAACCACACATTCATCTCCATGAAAAAAATCACGTCCCCCCGGCACTCAGCATACTGCCTTCATAACACCCCATAGAATCAAACATTGTTCAGACGAACCCATACCTCAACCCTGCGGTTTTTCTCCCGCCCCCTGGTTGTCATATTTGAAGAGACCGGCATTTCTTCAGAGGCACTGATCACCGATGAAATCGGAATACCACGACTTTTCAGCTCCCGCCGAACCACCTTTGATCTTTCCAGGGCAAGATTCGTATTGTATTGATACTCTCCCTTACTGTCCGCAAATCCGATTAAAGTTACACTGTCAATGGGCTGATTTTTCAGAAACTCAACCATTCTGTCAAGATCCCGAAGTGCCCGGTTATCAAGATCTGTGGAATTTGCTCTGAATCTGAAGTTCAGAGAAAGACGTTTCTTGTCCTTGGTCTCACTGGCGTAGTGCTCAAAAACCACCCTGTTCTGTATGATCAGACCATCCGTGTCAACACCGGTTGCAAAAGAGCGAATCCCCAGATCAACAAATCCGGTATCATTCACCACAATCTGACCGGGAGCAGTAAGACTGTAATCAATAAAGTCAGCTGCGGTCTGATTTGTACTCTTTTGCGGGACATAGAGATAGAGTCGCCTTGCGAGGAGGTAATCCTCCGTAGCCACAGTGAAAAAATTGGGATAAATGGCCATTGTACCGAGATCAGAGACCGACACCGCCTTTGACCTGCGTATATACGGCAAGCCGGTAAATCCTATCCCGAGACGATCTGTTGCAACATCATCAGATAAGTCAGCATTGGATTCGTAGCGTATGGCCCCTGAAACAAGCTGCTGTTTCTTTAAGACGATTCCCTTAAATGTATCATAGGTTCCCGATTTCCCGTCACGGGCATATACCTGTATGCGCCCCCTGTGTTTTCCTGCAGTCAGTTCACTCCAGTCTGTGATTTCCCCGGAAAATATTGCTGCAATCTGTTCAATACTCAATGTTTTGATCGGATTACTTTTATTCACAATAACGGCAATTCCATCCAAGGCAAGGATATGTTCAGCCTCAGGGGCTGTCATATCACC
>JAMOMO010000148.1 GCA_027067035.1 Desulfobulbaceae bacterium | reverse complement strand
AGCTGATCGGAGCGGTTGAAATGGTGCTGGAGTCCTGGAACACCCATAAGGCAAAAGAGTATCGTCACCTGATGGATGTCTCCGATGACTGGGGGACTGCGGTTATTATTCAGGCCATGGTCTACGGCAACATCAGCCATCAGGCCGGCAGCGGAGTGCTGTTCACCGCCCATCCCTATCGTAAGGTCAGGCGGGTGGCGCTCTGGGGTGATTATGCCCCGGGTGATCAGGGCGAGGATATTGTCTCCGGTCTGGTAACCAGTTATCCCGTTTCCGTGGAGCAGGCCGAACTGGATGGCCGTTCGGTCAAAAATTCTCTGGAACAGCGGTTCCCGGAAATTTATGAACGGCTGCTCTCCATTTCAAGGGATCTTGTCTATACCAAGGAGTGGAATCCCCAGGAGATTGAATTTACCTTTGAGGGGCCGGATCCGGATCAGCTCTATATTCTCCAGACCCGGGATATGATCACCATCAAGAAAAAAGAGCACCTCAACGTCTTTGCCGACAGCGAGGATGTCCAGGATGCAACGCTGGGCAAGGGTATCGGGGTCAGCGGCTCGGCCCTTTCCGGGCGGGCCGTGTTCAATGAGGACAATATTCATCAGCTGCGGCGTGAGGATGGAGGTACGCCGCTGATTCTCATCCGCCAGGATACGGTGCCCGAGGATATCCGTGAGATTTCCATGTCCGACGGGCTGCTGACCGCCCGCGGCGGCCAGACCTCGCACGCCTCGGTGGTCGCCACCCGGCTGGAAAAAACCTGTGTGGTCGGCTGCCGGGATCTGCAGGTCTATGAAACCAGAGAGTACGCCCGCATAAACGGCCACCGGATCAACTTCGGCGATCCCATCTCCATCGACGGCCGCAGCGGCCTGTTCATCAAGGGCCTCCACCCGATACGGGAAGAGGTGCATATCCTGCCGCTGTAGGGTCAGGTTTCAGGTGCCGGGTATCCAAAACGAACGTCAGGGGATAGGCAGGGATAAAACGATGAAACACACCGATGTGCAGCACTCACTATTGCCGTCACTCCTGCCGACTTTTACCGCCCTACTGGAGAAGGGTGACTTTTCGGGATATATCCAAGAACTTACCCGACAGGGGCTGGGCTGGCTTTTTCATTGCCAAATTCCCCTCCTGAAGGCCCATTGTGTTCCCCTCCGGAAATGTTTTTCCGGAGACCTTCCACCACCACGAATTCAGTTGTTGATGCTTGCCATTAACCCCGAAACCGATTCCTCGCTCCATGACCTGGAACAGTTGTATGAGGTTTTTCTTCAGCAAGGTGACAGAGAGGCGGTGAGTGCCAGTATAGGGCTTGCCCTGCAGTTAATTATTGACAGCGGTTATGCCTTTCAGCGTTTTACGTCCTGGAGAGAACGGGCTCAGCAACTCCTTAAGGAGGATTCCCTTTCACCGCTCGCCAGTGCTTTTGTCCACATGCTTTTGGCGTGGACGGAAATCATGGGGCCTGGTGATATCGAGGCGGCGTATACGGCACTTGAATCAATGCATCGATATGCTGAGCAGGCTCAGGCACCTTCTCTCAGAGTTTTCCATGCCATCCTGGTCGCATATATTTCTTTTTGGCGTGGTGAGCTGGGCGCGTTGGAAGTTGTCCTGGCCGATGTTGGGCCTTTTTTAGAGGATCCACAACTTTCACCACTTGCAGTCCTGCAATACCGGTCTGCACAGGGGCTGTTGAAGACATTACAGGGAGCACCGGAAGAGGGGAGAAACATCTACCTCAGTCTGCTTGAAGAGCCGATGATTGAACTGGTTTCGCCCAGCATCTGGTTACAGGTCCAAGGGAATTATCTATATACTCTTGCAATGCTTACAGATCTTGATGAGGTGGAAAAAATTGGCACGGTCATGCTGGCCAGGACCGTGCTCGAATACAACCATTACTACCACTCCTACCTGCATTTTAATCTCGGCATTGTCTCTCTGTTGCTGGACAGGCCGCATAAGGCTCTGTTCCATGCCTCTGAATGCGGGAAATACGGAGAGTTATGCGGGAGCTGCAATGTGGCGCGGATGTCGGCTATGGTCATTGGCCAGGCACTTATGGAGCTTGGTCGGGATAATGATGCACTGGACCATTTCCGCACCTGGATGCCCACATGGATAGAGGCCAGGTATTTTATTGTAGCAGCTCTTGGTGCCGTTGAGATGGGGTATCTCCTGCTGCAACAGGGGAAAATTGATCAGGCCCGTGACGCCCTGCAGGGAGCAAGGACGCTGATACCAAAAAATGAACCTATTGCAACCCTTCATCGTCCCGGGGATTATATTCATCGCCTGGAAGGGATGTTGTTCCATCCACAATCGGTTTCGCCTTGGGCCCGACAAGAAAGCCTTGTCACCATAACCACATTTGGTGAATTTAGGGTGACCCTTTATGGAGGGAAAACACTCTATGACAGGAACTGGCATGGATTCATGGCCAAAAAACTCCTCAAGGCCATTATTGCCCTCGGCGGCAGCCGGGTGTCGACGGAACGGCTTGCCTATATGTTATGGCCGGATGCCGATGGCGACAACGCTATGAATGCATTCAAAGTAACACTATCCCGTCTGCGTACTATTCTTGCCGGTGGCAACAAGAAATTGCGCGGAATTCTGGTGGTAAAACAGAAGCGGATATCGCTTTCCAGCACGTTTTGCCGCGTGGACGCCCTTGCCTTCTCGGACTCTGTCCTCAAAGCTTGTGATCCTGTCCTGCAGGCTGATGCCATGGAGGCGGCATTGGGGCTGTATGGCGGAAATTTTCTGGAGTCATCCTCAGACTACTGGATCATCAGTGCCAGGGAGGAGTTGCTGGGAAAGTTTGTGTGTGGCTCTCTGCAACTCTGTGATATTTTTTG
>JAMOMO010000147.1 GCA_027067035.1 Desulfobulbaceae bacterium | reverse complement strand
CTCCCCAAGCCCAGCAAGCACATGGTTCAACTCTTCTGTCACCCTGTTTCCCCAGAACTCATAGAGATTCTTCCCGCGGCTGTTAGGGAGGCGACAGCCCATCTCCAGACGATACTGCTGCATCAGATCCAGTGGCCTTAAAATACCGTAAAGGCCGGAGAGAATACGCAGATGCCCCTGCATATATGCAAGCTCCTCTTTGCCGTAACTGTCCAGCCGGATCCGTGAATAGACATCCCCCTGAAAGACAGCAATGGCGCAGGATGCGTTTGCTGTGGTGAAGGGCAGCTCAAAAGAGGCAATACGGGCAGCAGTCTGAATAGCGAGACGTTCACTCATCTTCATCAGACCTGCAAGATCTGATGCCGTCATTTTCTGCAGCTCTTCAATGAGCCGGGCAGCATCCCCAAGAAATACCGGTTCTGTCACCGGGTGTGGCAGAGTCTTTCCCAGCTCCTGGGTCTTGGAAGGAGCGACAATCATCAGCATATTTTACAATTTTCCTTGATAAACTTTTAAAAAAAACTGCAGTCGTTCATCCACAGAGACTAAAAGACAATCAGCTTGCAGCACCTGGGAAGACATCAGAAAAACACTGATGCTGTCAGGCAGTGCAGTGCTCCTCCGTATTGGGAGGTCGGAGAAGAGACAAAAACCACTCGAAAAGAGTGCTCAGCAAGAGTTTTTTCTATTCGTTCCCGCTCTTGAGCTGATGTCCGGGGAAAGAGGGGGACTAAAAGCAGCTGTCCGATCTGAATCCAGTTCAGGGAACTCTCGAGCATTCCGCCCCGCATCTGCACCGGGAGCGACAAAAAATCCATCCCTGGAAACAGTTCACTGAGCTGATGCCGCAGAAGTTTCATCGTCTTATTGAGTACAGTTTCGCCGGGAGCATGGGCAAGAGCCATTAACTCCGGCCCAAGAAAGCGCAGATAACAGTCCGCATGTCCTATGGTGTCTGAGTCCAGAGCCCGTATCAGCAGCCAGTCCCGAATACCAAGCTGCTGTTTAAAGGGAAGCAGATCATTCGGCTTCAGATTCTGGTTGTCAGCCAGGACCCGATCAGTGGAGATAGCCAAACCGGCTGGCCCCCCAAGCAGATTTCCCTGAGGAAGCACCAGATCCAGTTCCTCCATGGCACGACTGCTGATGGATCGAAAAAGCCTGCTGTCCAGCTGACGCCCCTCCATATGGGACCTGGGAAGCAGCCACCGACACTTAGCTTTATCAGCCACTGCAATGGGAGCACGATCCCGTACCCAGGGGGTATCAAAGGGGGCTGCCACAATTGAGAAACGGTCCGGGAAAGAACAGTTCGCGACAAAGAGTCTGCTCTTTATCGGGTCGCTGGAGAAGAGGATAACACCAATATCCCTGGACGCCTCTTCCGCAATATCTTCCAGAGTTTCCCGGATGGTGAAATTTCCGTGGGCGATGATCAGGGCTTTGGGAATCTCATAATCCGGAATCAGCAGCCTCCGATGATCCTCAGACACCAGACACCATCAGGACTAGACCCTTCTCACCAATTCTGCAGTCTCGGACAAATCAAAACTGTTGTCATTCTGACCGGGCAGATAAACCGCGCCACCTTTTTCAATCCTTTTACCGGGATTTACACGCTTCCCGGGCTGGTTCTGTTTCATCTGCTTATTGCGTTTTTGCTTTCTAAGGCGTTTTTCAGGGCTCTTCCCCTGCTCCGCCGGCTGGGAAATACGTTTACCGGGTTCTGTCTGTCTGGCGTCTGGTTTCGGTACTCGTCTTCTTGTAGCTGCAAAGGCAGATAGCGTAAAAAATGGGACAGAGACAAACAGTACCGTGGCCTGTTTCAAGGCACCAGCAATCTTTTTCTTTCGTTCTTCCATGAAAACCCTCCCGTTATTTTTACTCCTTTAGACCGTCTGTTAAAACTCAGCAACGGTCCTCATCAGTCAGGCACAGACTACAGACACTGGCAACAGCATAACAAAGGGTACATTAGGGACGAAAAGACAGCAAGTTAATATTTTTCACAACAATGCCAGGGTCTGAGTGGCAATCTCAAACTCCTCATTGGTGGGAACCACCAGCACTCTGCAGGAACTTCCCTCAGCATCAATGGCCGTGATACCAGCGTTCCGCTCTCTGTTTTTCACCGGGTCAATCCTGATTCCAAGCCTTTCCAGTCCTCCAAGGGCCTGTGCCCTGGCAGCCGTATCATTCTCACCAATGCCACCGGTAAAGACAATGCAGTCCGCCCCCCCCAGCACTGCGAGATACGATCCCACATATTTTTTTATACGATAACAGAATATATCAAAGGCAAGCTGCGCCCTGCTATCACCGGACGCGGCAAGCTTCCCGACGGAACGCATGTCATTATTGCCGCAGATACCCTTGAGGCCGCTCTCCGTATTGAGCAGCACGTCAAGTGAACTCATATCCATTCCTGCTTCGCGGGCCAGGTAAAAGAGAATGGCCGGGTCGAGATCACCACTGCGGGTTCCCATGACCAGCCCTTCCAGGGGAGTCAAGCCCATGGAGGTATCAACACAGTTCCCGCAATCAATGGCAGCAGCACTGGCACCGTTGCCGAGATGAAGACTGATGATCTTCAGTTCATCATAGGGCCTGCCGAGAAACCGGGCCGCCTCCCTGGAGACAAAAGCGTGGGAGGTACCATGAAAGCCGTAGCGCCGGACCTTATGCTCCTCGTAGAGCCCATACGGCAACGCATACAGAAAGGCGTGTTCCGGAATGGTCTGATGGAAGGCGGTATCAAATACCGCGATCTGCGGCACACCGGGAGCTTTTGCCATGAAGGCCTCGATACCTGCGATATTTGCCGGATTATGCAGGGGTGCAAGGGGAACAAACTCCTGTATGGCATCAAGG
>JAMOMO010000146.1 GCA_027067035.1 Desulfobulbaceae bacterium | reverse complement strand
ACGAAGCAGGAACACGGTTCATATCCCCCTTATCCGGAAGCCGGCTAAATGGGTAATCTCACATCTGGCGCAATACATTGCCGGTCAGTCCATTGCAGATGTCAATTCCGGCCTTCGGGTCTTCAGCAAAAGATCCGTCATGCCTTTCTTCAAAATTCTTTCTGATCAATTCTCCTTTACAACCACCCAGACCCTGGCCATGCTCTGCAACAACTATAAAGTGGTCGACTTCAGCATCACCTATCTGCCACGAAAGGGAAAATCGAAAATCGTCGCCTGGGATTTCATCAACTTCATCACCCTTATTCTGAGACTGTCCATGCTCTTTAATCCCTTGAAGGTCTTTGTTCCTGTCTCCTTAAGCTTCTTTTTCCTCAGTGGTGTAAAATTCCTCTCGGACATCTTTTTCGCGATACAGCGGATCGGCTGGGAGAACTATTCGATTCTGGCTCATTCCACACTCTCTGTCTCCAGCCAGCTTCTCTTCCTGACAGGAATTCAGATCCTGCTCATCGGCATGATGTCCGACGGACTTTCCAGAAAGATTGAACAGCAGGTCTGGGGTGAAGTGAACAACCATTTCACCGAAGACTCTTCCCATAAGAAAACAAAACACTAAGCACCTTCATGCCTTCCAGAAGCCTCAGCATAACCATCCTCGGAGCCGGACCAGCCGGTTTACGGATCGCCTCCAGGCTCCTCCGGCGCAGGGATCTTGAGCTTGACCTGACCATTGTGGAAAAACACCACTCTCCGGGTGGCATAGCAGCATCTTTTCAGGAGGAAGGAATCTGGCTCGATTATGGAAGCCACCGGCTGCACCCCGCCACCCCGCGGGACATTCTTGATGACATAGAAGAACTCATCGCTCCTTCCCTGTTGAAAAGAAAGCGAAACGGCAGAATTCGTCTCCAGGGCCGCTATCTCAAATTCCCGCTGCAGCCCCTGGATTGTCTGCTGCGGCTGCCTCCTTCATTTATCGCGGGCATCCTGCAGGATATCCTGAAAAAACCATTCAGGCCAGCCAAAACAGCAGAGAGTTTTGCCGACCTGCTGCTTCAGGGGCTCGGTCCCACAATCTGCAGAAATTTTTATTTCCCCTACGCCCGGAAACTCTGGGGCTGCCCCCCTGATGAGATTGATATGGAACAGGCCAGGAAGAGAGTCTCTGGCAGCAGTATCAGTAAAATCATACACAAGATGTCCGCTTTTCTGCCAGGGTTCAGGAAACCGAACACCGGAATTTTCTACTATCCTGAGCAGGGTATCGGCCAGATATCCGCAGCCCTGGCAGAAGAAGTCATCGCACAGGGAGGAAAGATACTCTACAATACGGAACTCACGGCAATACAGACAAATAAAGCGGCTGTCAGCTCAATTTCCATGAAAACAGAAAACGGGACCACCAGAGAGTTGGAAAGCAGCTTCATCTTCTCGACCATTCCCATAAGCCGGACAGTATCTCTTCTCTCTCTTGCAGAGACAGATCCGGCGACGGTGGCGGCCAAAACCCTGCACAGCAGAAGTATGATCTTTTTCTACCTTCTGATGAACTGTGACCAGTGGCAGCCCGTTGACGCCCACTACTTCCCTGAAAAAGAGTACCTCTTCTCCAGAATTTCGGAGGGAAAAAACTATAACGGCACCACATCACCTGCCGGTAAGACCATTATCTGCTGTGAGATCCCCTGCATGGAAAATGATGCGCTCTGGCGGGCTGATGACGAACAACTCAAAACGCGTGTCCTTGAAGATCTGCAAAAGGCGGGTATTCCTGCCGGTAATCTCCTGCGGGTCTTCAGTCGGCGTAAAACAAACGTTTACCCGGTATACCGTATCGGCTACCCGAAACAATTGAAGATCATTGAAGAGCGGCTGTCCCGGACTGAGGGCCTGGTCAGCCTGGGCAGACAGGGCTTGTTCACCCATGATAACATTCACCACAGCATGATGATGGCGGACCGGGCGGCCCGCTGTCTGACAGAGAAAGGAGAATGGGACAGGAAACTATGGGAGCAATACTGTGAGGAGTTTGCCGGTTATGTGGTGGAAGATTAGCTCTTCCACCACATAACCGCTAGTCAGCTCAGTGCATCAGAGCCGTAAACGGGCTGCCGCATTTTTTGCAAAGTCCACAAAACCGTACTGATCAATGAATTCTGAGATCAGACGCGGGTAGGAAGCGATATCACGCACCTGACTTTTCACAATCTCCTTTGTGGCATCAAGGCACAGCTGGTAACTGTCGAGATTACCGGCACGGGTGACATGTGTTTCACTGCCCTCTGGCGCATCCTCCACCCAGAAGCGGCCATACTCATCACAACTCTCAGGGACCGGCATTCCTTTTTCAATATAGACATCACGCATGGGACATCCGGGGTAAGGCGTTGCAGCAAAAAAGAGTGAGATGGTTGCCTTCAACTCCTTGGCAAATTCAACGGTTTCACGAACAGTCTCCTCAGTTTCCCACGGGGTACCGATGAGGAAGTAGGTGATGGTGGACAGACGAAGCCGCTGACATTCGGCATGGGCCTTTCGCACCTGATCTTTGGTGATTTTTTTCATGAGTTTTGTGAGGATGTCCTGGTTTCCCGATTCCACACCAAAGTGAATACAGACACAACCCGCCTTTTTCATAAGAGTCAGGAGCTCACGATCCACCCTGTCCACCCGGGTCTGACAGGCCCAGGCAATTTTCTTTCCGGAATCTATTACTTTCCTGCAGAATTCTACTGCCCACTCACGATCAAGGGTGAAGGTATCATCAACAAAGAAAAAAGAGCTGAATCCATACTGATCCTGCAGCACGGCAAGCTCCTTCATGACACGATCAGTTGTCATGCGACGCATCTGAGTACCGCTGCTGGGTCCCCGATAGCAGAAGGCACAGTTGAAGGGACACCCTCTGGAGACCATCAGCTCAACCGACGGACGCCCTTTCAATCGTCCGAAATAGCTGTTTATATTCATCAGCTCATAGGGTGGTGACGGATACTTGTCAAGATCGTCAACCAGACCGGCATCTTCCGTCTGTACAAAATTTTCACCGTCAAGATAGGCAATTCCCCTGACCGATGCCAGATCTCCGCCGCTGCCAAGGGTGGAAAAAAGATCATCTGCAATCAACTCACCTTCGCAGAGGACAACAACATCCACATAGCCCTCTCTCAATATCTGCTCTGCAGCGGCACAGGCATGTGGCCCCCCTGCCACTTTGGGCAGTTTTGCGGCAGCAGCACAATCTTTAATAAGTTGCGTATATTCACTGTAATTGGTTGTCCAGTGGGTAAATCCCAGGGCTTCGGCACGAAAATCAGCAATACGTTTTTCAAGGGCCGGAACAGGATGTTCCTCCAGCCCCAGATCTATAAAATCAACCTTATGTCCAGCCTCCAGCAGGACAGCAGCAACACAGCCAAGGCCGATAGGAAAAGAAGTCAAACCATTGTTACTCGCATGTTGTACCAGTAAAACTCGCATAATCCCCTCACAGTAAAAGTAAAACGCCTCAAAACTCCCCTGACAATCCAAAATAACAGTTTAATATTATAACAAATACCACGACGGCACAAGAAGGATATCACCAGTACAGAACACACATCAGGCCCCATTCATCTCCCGGCTACAGAGGAGATAACGGAACGAAATTTACCCGACCTTCCGTAATCAAAGCCCTCAACATCCACAAGCCTGATATCTATCAAAGCGCCGCTTCCAAGATACTTCCGCAGATGAAACAAAAGCTCTTCTTTCCGGAGGTCCGTGAAGCGATCAGCATCCGGATAGATATTCACTCTGAAGGAGAGCAGTTCATCCTGGATAATCTGCCCCATCTGAATTCCGTCAATCATGTTAAAGACAAGAAAAAGTGCCGGATAAACAGCACCATCTTCACCGATGATAAGATCTTCCGCCCTTCCTGAAATACATTTTATACGCCGAGATCTTCTCCCGCAGGGACACGGCCCGCTGCTGTCATCCACCTCCACCAGATCACCGGTATCATAGCGGATAAATGGCATCAGACGGTTATGCATGGTGGTACCCAGAAGACGGAATTTCGTACCGCCTTCACCGGACAGCTCCCCGTTCACATCCTGCAGTTCCACCAGCCCATATCCCTCATCCACATGCATTCCGCCATGGATACATTCCGACATTGCCACAACCCGTTCCATATGGCCGTAAAAATTCAGAATGCGACAGCCGAAAGTCGTCTCAATACACTTCCTCTGCTTCTCGAGAAGGGGTTCGCCGATGGTAAAAATACACTTCAGACCAATATCTTCCGCCCCCATATCCTGAACATGCCTGGAAAAAATATAGAGAGAAGAAGGCCGTGACTTAATGAAAAGCACCCCGTTGGCCCGCATCAGTTCCAGATATCGTCCGGCATTTTCCCGCGAAATATAAGAGGTGTTCAGCAGGAGCTGCCCGGTGAGCGGATTCTTCTGAAAAAGAACCTGGAGCGGATCTTCCCGGTCCATAAAGAAATCACTGGAGAATTCAGCAAAGGGCTTCCCGATACGATACCCTCCCCGCTGAAAAAACAGCCAATAGCGCACAAATTCCTGCGCTCTGGCCACGGGGTCCACCCAGATACTGATCTTCTCTCCAGTGGTGCCGCTGGTCAAAAGCTGCTCCCGCAGAAAATGCCACCCTTTCTCGGAAACCAGTCTCTGCTGTTCCCTCCTCAGTATCTCCTTTGAGAGTTCCGGAATCATGCGGAGATCTTCAGGAGTCTGGATATCTCCTGGATAAATATCATTCTGTCTGAACAGATCCCGATAATAGGGAACATGGCGTCGACAGTGCTCCAGTACCGCCCGTACCTTCTCCAGTTGATAACGGCAGACAGTATCAGGGTCGCTGTACTGCAATGCCTCCCATTTATATTTAAACTGCAGTATGCGATACGGAAGCAGGTATTTTGAGATTTTAAAATGAAGTGACATGGTCCTCCTGCCGGAACAGAAAATTATCCGAATATGGAAAGCTCACAGAAACTGCTCCCGGCATTCTTCCCTTCTGTACAATCCCAAGGCATAGAGCAGACCACCGGCAACACCGGCACTGCACTGAACGGCAAAGATGCAGAGACTCAGGCTCAGTGCCTTTTCAAAGGGAATGTTCTGCAGTGCCAGCAGATACACCATGCTCCCTTCCCTGAGCCCCATCCCATTGAAACTGACCGGCAGAACAGTGATCATTGCAGTGAGAGGAAAGATCACAAAATAATAACTGGGGTGCAGATTTATGCCAATGTGCCGTGCCAGCACAACACTGACTGCCACAAACGCAGAGTTCAGAAGAATGGAGAGCAGTACAATTTGTATCAGTATGGCGGGATGGCGATACAGCCCGGCAAGCAGCATAAGTTTTTCAGCAAAAACCCGTGGCAGTACAGAGAGGAGACGGTCCCGGAAAAGAAACAGCAGCAACAGCCCGATCACGACAATACCGCTCCCGCAAAGAAGCCAGCTCTCTTTCCCGGTACAGAATTTTTCAGGAAAAAGCAGCAGTGCAGCTGTTCCCGTCAGAAGCATTGTCAGCAGCCCGATTACCCGGTCTCCGGCGACACTCAACAGTGCAGCAAAGATATCCCGCCGCCCTCTGGATACGAACATGACCTTAAAGAAATCACCCCCAATGGTGCTTGGCATGAACAGGTTGAAGAACTGGCCGATATAATAAAACGACACGTAGGAAGACCAGCCGCCGGCAAGACCCAGGCTCATGGATAACAGAAACCATCGGGTGGCAGCCATTATGCAGATCACAAAAAACAGACCGATGGCAAAGACCCAGACAGATGGAGCTAAACGTGTAAAAGAGGTCCAGACCACTCCCATATCCGCTTTACAAAAAAGCCAGACCAGGAGTGCGGCACTGACGGCAACCCGGAAAAGAGTCGTGTAAATCTTTTTTTTATCTAAAACAGCCTGCATCAACTGCGTGAGAGATATTTATCAAAATAATCAATTGTAAGACCCAGTCCATCGGCAAGCGAAGTGGAGGGTTCCCATCCCAGGGTATTTCGTGCAATTGATATATCAGCGCATCGCTGTCTGGGATCATCCACCGGCAGATCACTGAACAGTATCTCGGAAGAAGACCCTGTTATTTCAATCACCAGTTCAGCAAGTTCAAGAATGGTAAATTCGGAGGGATTTCCCATATTCATCGGCCCTGCCAGCTCATCACCGCTTTCCATAAACAGTACCATGAGTCCAACAAGATCATCCACATAACAAAAGGATCGTGTCTGGGACCCGTCACCATAAATACTGATTGGCGCTCCCTGCAATGCCTGGACAATAAAATTGGAAACCACCCGTCCATCATTGGGATGCATCCGGGGACCATAGGTGTTGAAAATGCGCCCGACTTTTATTGCCAGGTCATGCTGCCGCCGATAATCAAAAAAGAGGGTCTCGGCACAACGCTTCCCTTCGTCATAACAGGACCGGATACCAATCGGGTTTACATTCCCCCAATAACTTTCCACCTGTGGATGTACTTCAGGATCACCATACACCTCACTTGTGGAAGCCTGAAATATCCTGGCACCGAGCCGTTTGGCAAGCCCCAGCATGTTAATGGCTCCATGAACAGATGTCTTGGTGGTCTGCACAGGATCATGCTGATAGTGTATGGGAGACGCCGGACAGGCAAGATTGTAAATCTCGTCAACTTCAACATAGAGAGGAAAAGTGACATCGTGACGAAATAGCTCAAACAGAGGATTGGCAAGCAGGTTCCTGATATTCTCCTTTGTCCCGGTGAAGAAATTATCAAGGCAAAGAACTTCATCTCCCCGTTCCAGTAACACTTCACAGAGGTGGGAACCCAGAAACCCGGCCCCTCCTGTAACCAGTACTCTCTTCCTGATATTATAGTTATCCATAGTCAGCCCGGACTCTATTCATGTTTCAGCCATAACGTCCCCAACTGATTCTACACATATCTATTTTGAATATCAATATGTTATTCCACACAAAATGGCTAAAGCCTCTCTTCGGCCACAGAGTTCACAGCAGCTGCAGAAGGAGCCGCTGAAACCATATACCTGAGACTGGTCCCGGGTTGAACAGTGTCAAAGGGATAACAGGTTATCATGCTTAAGAAAGCGTGCTTTTTTTGTGGCAGATAGAGACGTTCCGCCTCATAAATTCCCGTTGCAGTGATCCGGTAACGTTCAGTCACCCCGTCTGCGCGCTGAACAGTCACAAGGTCATCATTTTTGAGATACTGCAGAAAACGAAAGCTGGTATCCCGGTGACCGGCCAAAACCACATGACCGGAATCTCCGATATCACTGCTGCCCGGCAGGTGGCCGGGACCAAAGGCCAGCACCTCACCACTCTCCCCTTCCAGCACAATCAGATCCACCCCCAGCCGGGAAACCCGAAGCCGGGCCACCGGCCAGGTATCCGCCCATGGCCAGGGTTTCACCTCTTTCCCCTTATTGTCAAGGCTCTCCTGCCAGGCGTGCTGCAGCAGAATCTGGGCAAGAACCGCCTTTGTCCTGATCCAGCAGCCATCAGCAAGGAGAAAACTTCCTGCTGCCAGCAGGACAAAGGTGGTAATTCGCAACAAGCGGGACGTCACCGGAACAGCCTCTTCCTGAAACAGAGGAAAAAGGCGGCAAGCAGCAGGAGCAGGCCCGTGATAATCCGCAAATGCGCCGGAGTTGCGGTCCGGGCGGTACCGCCAAAGATCGCATCCGCCTGCCAGCCATGGGGCAGGTTGTTCTTCAGGGCTGATGAGACATATTTTTCCTGGACCGGACGGGACGGCTTCTCTTCCACGGCCACAAGACTTGTGTATTTACTGACAAGATGATGCTCAAGTGCTATGCTCACCACCTGCCTGCGAATACTCTCCTCCGCCACTCCCTGCGCAGAAGAATCCATAATACTTCTTATTTTTTTCCTCGCCCAGAGACTTGCCACTCCCGGTCTCCCGGCCAGCTGCTGCAGACTCAGTTTCTCCTGCCAGAGCTGCATCCCCATACGGCCACTGATCTCAAGGCCCTCCTCCGCCACTCCTCCGGGAAGCTTGAGGGAGACAAGCAGCGGCTCGCCGGCATAGAGATCCGGCACAGGACCGGGATAATATTCAAGCTTCCGGCCACTGGAACTTTTCACAACAATATCTGTTATGGCCGGATGCTCCAGCTTCCGGAACAGTTCTCTCATCTTCTGCTGCACCTCACGACTGTGACCGATATAGGTATAGCTTCCCCGGCCCATGGCCGCTGCCCGGGACATGAAATAGGCATTGGGCGCAGAGCCGATTCCCACAGTAAAAAGACGGGACCCGCCCAGTCGGGAGGAGATCATCTTCAGCAGCTCCTCTTCATTCCCCACACTGCCATCGGTGAGAAACATGATCTGCCTGATGCGCCCATGGTCTTCTCTGCCATCCAGTACCAGATCCAGGGCCCTGGCTATCTCCGTTCCTCCCTGCGCCTCCAGAGACCGGACAAAATCGACGGCCCGCTCCTTATTCTCAGCATCTGCCGCAACAGAGTGGTCAAAGAGTTTTACCGCATTACTGTTAAATTCAATCACATTGAAACGATCCCTCCTGCCAAGGCGGGAAATTGCAAGAATCAGAGCCTCTCTTGCCTGCCCGATGGAAGGCCCCGCCATGGACCCGGAGGTGTCCAGAACAAATACCATATCTCTGGGGAGTGCCTCTTCTGTTACAGGCTGGGCCGGAGGGCTGAGCATCAGCAGCAGATAGCTGTCATCCCCCTGTTCTTCACCAAAGAGCGCCGCCCTGGGCTCTGTCAGCTCTGCCGCCTCCCACTCAAGTACAAAGTCGCGATCCGCCTTCACAACGCCGTCAAAGTGCAACAGCTTCACCCCATCCACTCCATCGCTGACCGTGATGCCGTGATAGAGGCTCTCCACCCGTGCCAGGGGGAACCCTGCAGCAAGCTCCACCATGAGACGAATCGGATTCCTTTCCGGTTCATCTTTCAGAGCAACAGGCGGAGTGATCCTTGAGGCATCGGGAACACGGTCTGTATCCACAGCCCAGCCGCTTCCTGAAAATTGAAGCTTCCCGCCATCTTCCCCGCTGTTGGAAAGTGCTGCTCCGGGAATATAACGGGGCCCCGCCACCATGGGAAAACGCAGGGAAAAGACCCCGCTATCCAGTCTCACCACCTGCTGAAATTCAATCTCAATCTCTATCTCTTCACCGGGCCCTATATTACTGACCGCCATGGTGAAAATATTAGGCCGCTCCTGGGACAACAGAGAGGCCTTTTTCCCCTCTTTTTTCGCCGTCTCATATATCTTTTTCGCCTCTTCCTTCTCCTTGATATCACCCACTATCACCCTCTCCCCGATCCGCATCAGCAGCTGATCAACTGCTGACTCATCGGGCAGGGGAAAGACATAGACCGCCTCCTGCCAGCTCCTGGTGTTGTTTATAAAGCGCTGCCGTACCATGGTTCTTGCCGTCATGGCACTGATGTAGATCTCCACTTCCTGTGACAGCTGCGGGGCACGGATCAGTTTGCCATCATCTCCGGCATACAGCAACTCTCCCTGCCGGATCTTTTTGGAATCCTGCTGAACCGGGCTGTCCGGCAACTCTCCACTGTAACCATCCACAGCCATACCCAGAAGAATGACACAGATCACAAATCCCACATAGACAACAAACAACACATTCCCCGGATCAGGTGCTGCGGATCCGCCATTTTTCTTTTTTTCAGTCATTTCTTCTCCTGTTTCATTCCGCTAAAAAGGTTATCATCTCATGCTCATAAGCAAAGCAGAGAACAATGACAAAGAGCGGAACAAACCATGACAGTCTGGAGCTGAAAAATGACACATTATGACAATGGCCGGACGCTGATGGCCATCTTCCTGATTCTGTGCTATGACAGAAGGGAATCAGCTGCTGCACATTTGTACAATTTACAGAACATGACAGAACACAGGGAGAAAAATGAGCTACACAATTGCCCTTGTAGAGGATGACGAGACCCTGCGCAACAACTACGCCCAGGCCCTGACACGCGATGGATACCAGGTAAAAAGCTATGATTCCCGACAGGAGGCAAGCGATGCCTTTGCCAGGAGTCTTCCTGATCTTGCCATCCTCGACGTGATGCTCCACGATGAGCTCGAAGGGGGATTTGAACTGTGCCGGGAACTGCGCAGTCTCTCTCCCACCCTCCCCATCATATTTCTCACCGCACGAAATTCAGACCTGGACAGGGTTTCCGGCCTGCGGCTCGGGGCCTGGGATTACCTGACCAAAGACACCACAACACTGGACTTTCTCCCGGTACGGATCTCCGCTCTGTTCAAGATGCTGGAGGCCATCAGCGGCAGCACTGCCAGAAAGGACGAAAACATCCAGGTTCATGGCTCCGTCCGCATTGAAGAGGAGCGCAAACAGGTGTACTGGAAGGAAAAAGAGGTGAGCCTGACCCTGACGGAATTCTGGATATTGAGCGCCCTGGTGCGGAGACCCGGGCATGTGAAGTCACACGAACAGCTTATGGCTGCGGCAAACGTGGTGGTAACCAACAATGCCATTGCAGCCCATGTGAGAAGAATACGGGAAAAGTTCAGGGAAACGGACTCGGATTTTGATGCCATTCGTGCTGAATACGGTATGGGCTACCGCTGGCTGGAAAACTAAAAAAGAATTATCAGTTCTCTCCGTTCCCGCCACTGAAGAACAGCTCTTCCACCGAATCCAGCATATCCTTCCGGCCGAAAAGGGTGATGATATCTCCTGCGGCAAAAGTGGTACTGCCACGGGGTATATGCAGTACACCGGCCCGGTCCACAGAGACCACATTCACGGAATCAGGCAGCTCAAGCTCCTGGAGCTTTTTTGAAACTGCATAGTGATCAGCATTGAGCCGAAACTCCCGAAAATCGTTGTGCTGTTCCCGGCGCAGGCTGATCTGATCCTCCAGGAGCTGGCCCCGCTGTTTACGGACAATACCCACATCATAGGCACGGAGGATATCACTGCGACTGATAAGCCCAAGGAGCTGACCGGGTGATGTCCTGGAAATAACCGGAAGCCTGGCAAGATCCCTGGGGGCCATTTTTTGAATGGCGCTCCAGATGGGTTCATCGCCATAAACAGTTGCCGGATCAACGGTGGCAATATCTTCCACTTTCAGGCTGCGGAGATTGACCGCCGCCTGGGAAAGGGCGCGCTCCATATCCTGAAGGGTCACAATACCCCAGAGGGTTCCTTTCTCATCAAGTACCGGGAATCCGAGGAAGTTTGTCTCCTGAAACTGTTGATACAACTCGGCCAGAGACTGATCTCTGCGCACGGTGACGGGATCACGGTTCATTACCTCACGAACCTGCACCCCCTGCATGATATCCATGTCGCGCCCCTGTTCAAAGCGGATATTTCGCTTGGCGAGTTTCATGGTGTAGATGGATTCCGGGTAGAGATACTGGGCCAGTGATGATGCGGTGACCGCAGTGAGCATCAGGGGAAGTATCAGGGCATAATCATTGCTCATCTCAAAGACAATGAGCATGGCTGTGAGCGGTGCCCGGGCACAGGCGGCAAAGACCGCAGCCATTCCCACCAGGGCATAGGCACCGGTGGGACCGGCCAGGGCCGGCTGCCAGGCAGAAAAAAGCTTTCCCATGGCCCCGCCAAGCATGGCCCCGATGAACAGCGCCGGGGCAAAAACACCACCTGAGTTTCCCGAGCCCAGGGTAAAAGATGTGGCAAGGGGTTTTAAAATCACCAGAAGTGCCAGGATCAGAAAGCTGGCGTTGCCATGCAGAGCCTCTTCAATAAAGGTGAATCCCGAGCCGTACACATGTGGGATATTTTCGATAAGGGGCATACCAAGCTGGAATTCAGTGGGACCACTGAAACTGATACCCGTCAGATGGAGATAAAAGAAACCGAGCAGGCCAAGGAGCAGAGCACCCACAGCCGGTTTCAGTGCAGTGGAGAACTCCCAGTTGTCAAAGACATCTTCAAACCAGCCCAGCATCCGGATGAAAAAGACCCCCACAAGGCCGGCAGCCAGACCGAGCAGCAGATAAAAAAGAATGGTGACCGGGGAATCCATGGTGTATGAAGGAACAGTAAACGCCGGGCGATCACCCAGAAACAGCTGACTCACCACAGAGGCGGACACAGCAGCAATGACCACATTGCCGAAACTGCGAACCTGCAGCTCGCACATCAGTACTTCAATGGCAAAGGCAACCCCGGCAATGGGTGCGTTAAAGGTTGCTGCGATTCCGGCTGCAGCACCGCATGCCACAAGATTTTTAATGCGATCGTCGGAGAGATGGAGAATCTGCCCCAGGCCCGAGCCCAGTGTTGCTCCGACCTGAACAATGGGTCCTTCGCGTCCGGCGGAACCACCGGTACCGATACAGAGTGCCGAGGCCAGAATCTTGGCAATTGCCACCCGGGGACGAATCCTGCCGCCACGGAGAATAAGAGCCTGCATCACTTCCGGTACCCCGTGCCCCTTTGCCTCCCTGGCAAACCAGGCAATGAGGGGGCCTGCAATGAGCGCACCGGCAATGGGTACAAAGACATAGCTCCATGTGCCGAGATGGGGAAACAGGACCTGAACCGTGCTGTAGGAACGATTTTGGATGATTGCAATGAGCCGAATAAAGAAGACGGCAGCCAGACCGGTTCCGCCACCGATGACCACGGAAAGAATCAGGAGGAAGAGACCTTCCGGTGGAGACACTTTATCAAGCAGTACACCAAAAGGATTTCTTTTCATGGAAACACGAAGAAACTGGTAATGTGTCAGAAGTAACCTGTCCTGTTCGCCCGGAGCCTGTATAATATGAGACAACTGTTAAAGTTATAGTTGATAGCAGCCGCATTGCCAAGTATTTTCAAAATGACAATTACCGATAACAGCAGAGCTTCCATAAAAACTCCCAGATGCGCATCTCCCTTCGACTCAAACTCACTCTGATATCACTGCTGCTGCTGCTCATTCCCCTGATCGGGTTCCGCTTCAGCGCCATGCTGCAGTCCAGTCTCCTGGCCAGCCGGGAAGATGCCCTGATGTTCACCGCAAAGGCCGTGGCGACCACCCTTTCCAACCGTCCTGATATCTTTGACCGGGAGCTGTTTCACTCACTTGACCAGAGCCGGGACCTCTATCTCTTCCGCCTCTCAAGCTCCATCCGCCTCAATGGAAAGGTGGACGACTGGCAGCCGGAACTTCAGCAGAGTGAAGAGTTCGGTGCCGAACACGTACTCTCCTCACTCTCCACCTACAATCCGGACTCCCTCACATTCCACCACCTGGTGGGACAACGCGGCAAGTAC
>JAMOMO010000145.1 GCA_027067035.1 Desulfobulbaceae bacterium | reverse complement strand
AAGAGCTTCCTGCGGAGCTTCTTCAGGCTTTCAAGGCCACCCTGGAAGAGCTGGAAGAGGCTGATCTGCTGGTGCATGTCATAGATCTTTCCAATCCCTGTTTTCGTGAGCAGATGAAGGTTGTTGGTGAACTCCTGCAGCAGCTTGACCTTGGAAGCATCCCCTGTCTGAAACTTTTTAACAAGGCAGACCGGGTTGGAGAAGACGGGGTCTTACTGAGGGAGGCCGCAAAGGAGGGGATTGTTATCAGTGCTGTAAATATTGAGACTCTTGCTCCGTTTCTTGATCGTGCCCAGGGGATTATGGGAAAAATAGTGCAGGGCTGAGAGGAGCTAGGGTTGCAGGTAGAAGCCCAGGTCTTTTCCTATCTGGGTCTGGTTGAGAAATTCGCATCCGAAATTATTGTTGTCCCGGATATTTTTCACCATCACCTTCTTGGTGAGTTCGGTCTGGTTTTTATCGTCGAGCTGAAAATGCAGAAGTGCCTTCTGGCCGATGTTGATGGTGTGTCTGCCGGAGACAGTGAAGGAAACGCCGCTGCGGGAGATGTTGTTGACCTGCATCTGGCCACCGCCGGTTGAGGGCGGACCAATGAGGGAGTAGATACCGGTGATTTTAGTTGGTTTCCGGTAGTGTCTGCGGAAATCAAGGGCCACCAGAAAGGTGCATCCGCAACTGCAGCGTGTCTTCAGGGTATGTTTGTTGCTGCGGAATTTTCCCACGGCAATATTTTTCACGAGGGCACAATCCGGACAACGGATCGATGCGGTATCATTTGTTTTGACAAATGATTTTTGCACCTTCATTCCGTATTGTTGATCACTTAACATCAGCAGTTACCTCATTGAGGGTGAAAAAAGTCTCACCTTTACTCAGCAAGTACAGAGAATTTCCACGATATCCTTAATGTTCTTTCTTGTATTCTAACATTAGGAATTTTTTTTACCATAGGTATAAATACCTATTTTTACGCAACTGTTTGTGGGGCTTTTTGCTAAGTTGCTGATATGTATCGGTAAAAGTCCGCGTAACCACCCTGTGGCACTGCCCTCAATTTAATAAAAAAATTTATTATTAATAGCGGAATCAGTGACACTCTGCTGAGTGAAACTCGGTGACAGAGTGTCGATAAGAGACCCGGACGCTGTTTACAGAAAAAGACAGGACAGCGGTAACGGGGGTCTGTTTTCAGGGGATTGTCACGGTGTCAGGTGAGAGTTAATCGTAAATAATTACTGTGTAACGTTCCAGGATTTTCTCTGTTTCCGCGTCAAGATCACTTGCCACTTCATGAATCTGGTATTCTTTATTGCATCCTGTACAGCGCAGGCGAATACGGCGACACTGACGAAGAACTTCAAGCTTTTCCGAGCATTTTCGACATTTCATGGTATCAGCTGAGCAGTTCTTCGCGAGTGAAAAGAGATTCCAGTTTATAACCGGCGTCTGCAAGGACTTCCACTCCACCTTCCTGGCGTTCTACAACGGTGATGATCTGGGCTACTGTGAAGCCGGCTGCTTCCACCCGGTCGATTACCTTGACCAGGGTACCACCAGTTGTGACCACATCTTCAAGCAGGGTTACCCGGCAGCCGGACGGCATATTGCTCAGGCCTTCAATATAGTTTGCTGTTCCATGCCCCTTGGCCTCTTTCCGGACGATAAATGCCGGGACAGGATGGCCTTCGAGGTGGCTCACCACGGAAACGGCGGTGACCAGGGGGTCGGCACCAAGGGTCATGCCGCCAACGGCCTGGATGGGTTCCTCAGCCGCAAGCATCAGCTCCAGGATGAGTTTGCCGCAGAGGTAACTTCCTTCAGCGGACAGGGATGTCTGTTTGACGTCAACATAAAAATCCGAGGTCTTGCCGGAGGTGAGGGTGAAATCCCCTTTGCGGTATGATTTTTCGAGGATGATCTCTTTTAAGCGTTGTCTGTTATCCATGTTTGTTTTCACGTGTAAAAAGTAGTAATTATGAAATTGCTTTCCGTTTGTTCTGTAAAAATACTCAATTTTGGGCAGGGAACAAGAAAAAACTCGCATTATTGAAAAATGGCATGTTAATCTGATAAATTACTAATCATTATAAAGAAGGCCGGTTGTGTAAATCCTGAATCCGTGAGCGTTTGCTGTTTACGGGAAAACTGATACAGTCAGTGTACAGATAGTATCTGTTGGCAAAGCATTGTCAGTATTCAGGTAAATGAGATACTACAGAGGGTATATATGTGTGGGATTGTAGGGTATGTTGGGAAAAGACGACTTGTTCCCGTGGTGCTGGAAGGCCTGAAACGTCTTGAATACAGGGGCTATGATTCAGCTGGTATCGTCTATCTTCAGGATGGTGCACTCAGCAAGCATCGCAGTGAGGGAAAACTTCAGAACCTTGAAAATATTCTCGGTGAGGCCATTGGTGCATCATCTCATATCGGGCTCGGTCACACCCGCTGGGCCACCCATGGTGCTCCAACCACAGAAAATGCCCATCCTCACAGTGATTGTACGGGGAATCTGGTGGTGGTGCATAACGGCATTATTGAAAACTACCATTCTCTCCGGAACGAACTGCTGCAGAAGGGACACACCTTTGCCTCTGAAACAGACACCGAGGTTCTGGCCCATCTCATTGAAGAGTATCTCGAAGATGATCTTCGTGTTGCTGTTACCAGGGCTCTGGCCCGGGTTGAAGGTTCCTACGCCCTTGGCGTGCTCTGGACCGGCATGCCGGACACCCTGATCGCCGCACGCAATCACAGTCCTCTTGTGCTGGGTGTTCATGATGAGGAGGGGGGCTTTATGGCCTCGGATATTCCACCCCTTCTTCCCTATACGGATCAGATTATATTTCTTGATGACCTGGAACTTGCTGTCTTAAAGGCAGACAGTCATGCC
>JAMOMO010000144.1 GCA_027067035.1 Desulfobulbaceae bacterium | reverse complement strand
GGTAACCTTACGCGGTTCGCGATCGCCGACAGTGGGCACGTCCACCACATGGTTCGGTTTGACAACCGAGGATATGGCGCAGCCGAAATCCTCCTTGAGCCGTTCCGCATCCTGCAGCGGAGTGCGAAGACCGACGGAAAGGTCGTTTGTGAGGTTATGACCGCCAAGCCCTATTTCACAGGTGTGACGAATGGTCCCGTCGCAGAACACTGCAAGGTCGGTGGTTCCACCGCCAATATCAAGCAGCGCCACACCGAGTTCCATCTCATCGGTACTGAGGGTCGCGTGCGCCGAGGCAATTGACTCAAGCACCATATCGGCAACCTCGAGCCCGGCCTTGTCACAACAGGTATAGAGATTATGCACGGCGCCCATGTCAGAGGTGACGATATGGACATTGGTCACCAGCCGCACCCCAGTCATACCGATCGGATTCTGAATTCCCGTGTGGTCATCGACCATATACTCCTGCGGCAGGACATGGATGATCTGCTGATTTTCAGATATTTTCACGGTTCGGGCAGCAACAATTACATCCTCAACATCACTCTCTTTAATTTCCCTTCCGTTGATGGCGACGATTCCCGGACTGTTAAAACCCTTGATATGGTTTCCGGCAATCCCCACATAGACCGTCCGCAGATCACACTGGGCTGATTTTTCAGCTTCTGACACTGCCTGACGAATTGATTTCACGGTGGATTCGATGTTCACCACCACCCCTTTTTTCAGACCAACTGAAGGGGCTGTTCCGATACCTATAATATCAATCCCGTCATCAAAGACCTCACCAACCACACAGCAGATTTTAGTTGTGCCGATATCCAGCCCGACCACGAGCTCACCCGGCTCCCTGGCCTCTTTCACCGGACCAAGCTCAACACTTTCTATTGTCTTTATATCTGTCTCATCCATTCCTTCACCCTGCCTGGTCCGTTGCCACTAAAACTTTATCTTCCTGATAATCCATACGAATATACGCAATACTCTCTATGAGAACTTTCCCCTTTTTTTTACGATACAAGATTTCCAGCACCTTACGCAATTGATAATATTTCCTTTTCATATCTCCCTTACCCAGGTAGATGGGAAAGGGATGTCGCACCAGATAGACGATCAATTCGCCGTCAGCGGTGCAATGTATTTCTGAAACATTCTGTGCAGGCAGGTTTGGATTATTCCATCCTGCATACTCCAGGAATTTCGTAATATCACTGATCAGCTGTTGCCGTTCCGCCTCCGATGTCACGTTTTCAAGCCCGGTGATAACCGGAAAGTCCCTATCCTGACCAGGCTGCACAACCGCAAAGGTTTCTCCCTCGCCGTTGAGATAGAAAAAGCCTTTTTCACCATCTCTTGCAACCAGAGCCCGGGGGTGATGCTCACTGATGGCAACAACCAGCCTGTCAGGCCAGACCCGCCTGACCCTGGCGTCCTTGACCCAGGGATGCTGCTCAAGCCGTGTCTCCATTGCCGCAGCATCAATGGTGAGCATATTCATTTCATAGGAGATATCTGAAAATTTCCTCAGATTCCTGGCATTTGTCACAACACAGCCGCTGAACTCGATATCGTGAACCCGGAAATACTGCACATCACCCAGCAGGTACTGAATCCACCCCGGAATCACCAGCCCGCATCCAAGAAGCAGTCCTGCCACCAGAACCAGCCTGAAAAACCCTGATTTTCTGTTTTTTTCCTGACGGAGGCCGGGGCTGTTCCGCTTTTGTCCTGCCTCCTCCCGTTTTGCCCGCCATTTTTCACGCAGGCTCTTCTTTCTGGCTCCGGACGCAGGCTTATCCCGATGAGAAAACTGCTGTGCATACTTCTGTGACACAGCCGCAACACCATTGCCGCGTTTTGTCTTCCCCCTCAGTATTGCCCTGATTATCTGAGAAATTGTCCGCTTAGCCATATTCCCAACCACGATTAGAGAAAGTGTACTTCAGGAGACAGCTGAATTCCACTATCTTCTGCAACTTTCCGTGTCACTTTATCCATCAGTCTGTGAACATCCTCTGCAGTGGCATTTCCCGTATTTACCAGAAAGTTTGCATGGACCGGAGAAACCATGGCTCCCCCGCATCGTGTTCCTTTCAGTCCAGATGCCTCAATGAGGCGACCGGCCGAGTCGTTTTCGGGATTTTTAAAAAAAGACCCCGCGTTTTTTTCAAACTTCGGCTGTTTTTTCTTCCGTCGGGCAAGATTTTCCCGACACCGTGTTCTGATATGTTTCTTTTCACCACGCCGCAAAATCAGATCCACCGAAGTCACTATCCGCTGTGCATCACCACTACCCTGATTGCGCCATACCCTGTAATCAAAATCCAGCTGATCACGATGCAGTTTCTCCACGCCTTTTGAAACAGAGAACACCTCCATCGCCTCTATGATACCTGCCATGTCTTCTCCCCAGGCACCGGCATTCATCAGCGCTGCGCCCCCTATGGAACCGGGAATTCCAGCAGTGAATTCCAGGCCGGAACAGTCATGATCCATACACCAGTTCATCAGTCTGGCAAGGCTGCAGCCAGCGCCCACCCGCACCCGGATACCACCGGTTGCCGATCGTTCAAGCATGGTTATGGTGGACATCTCTTTAGCAAAGAAAAGAACAGCACCCGCAAAACCGCTGTCTGCAACTAGAAGGTTGCTTCCTCTGCCGATAAAACGCCAGGGAAGGTCCCTGTCCTCAAAGAATCTGAGCAGAGTCTCCAGTCCTGCAACACTCTGCACTTCAATCAGCGCATCCGCCGGACCGCCAATGCCAAAGGAGGTATAGGGTGCAAGGGGGCAATCCCACAAAATCCTTTCGTTGCTTATCTCTTCCAGTTCTTTTTTAAGTGTCTGAGCCATGGTCATGTCCGCGGTACTTCCTGCAAAAGTTCCACCAGTTCCTCACCGGCACGTACAATATTGCCTGCACCGAGAGTCAGAACCAGATCGCCATCCTCAAGTTCGGGTAAAAGTGCCTTTGCCAGGTCATCGACACTTGAGGCAAATTTTGTCTTCCGCTGTCCGTGTTTGATCACTTCATCGAGTAGAATTTCACCTGAAATCTTCGGATCAGGCTGTTCACTTGCTGCATATATCTCTGTCATCACCAGATAATCCGCCTGATGAAAACAGGTCCTGAACTCTTCAAGCAAGGCAAGCGTTCTGCTGTAGCGATGCGGTTGAAAAAGGACCACAAGGCGTTTTCGGGGCCAGCCCTCTTTGATGGCCGCCAGGGTCGCCCGGATCTCTGTCGGGTGATGACCATAATCATCAATAACCGTGATGCCACGCCCCTGCCCTTTGAGCTGCATCCTGCGCTGAACACCCTGAAATCCCGCAAGCGCCTCACTTATGGTGGCAAAAGGAATTTCCAGTTCAAGGCCGACAGAAATGGCCGCCAGTGCATTATACACATTATGTTTTCCGGCAAGGGCCAGATCGATGCGCCCCAGTCTCTCCCCGTGGTGCATAACAGCAAACTGCACCCGTCCGTCCGCCGCCACGATTTCTGCAGCTGCCAGATCGGCCTGGGCTGTAAACCCATAGGTCAGTTTCCGTTTTTTTATGCGCGGCAGAATATCGGCCACATTGGGATCATCAAGGCAGATAATCACTGCACCGTAAAAAGGAATTTTATCTATAAATTCCAGAAATGTATCCTTGATATGATCAATATCGTCGTAATAATCCATATGCTCAAGATCGATGTTGGTCACCACCTCAAGCACCGGAGCAAGTTTCAGGAAGGAGCCGTCACTCTCATCCGCCTCTGCAACAAGGAACTCCCCTTCACCAAGTTTGGCATTGCCGCCCAGGCTGTCCACCTTGCCACCAACCACAATTGTGGGATCAAGACCTGCGACATGCATCATCCAGCTTACCATGGAAGTGGTGGATGTCTTGCCGTGGCTGCCGGCAATGGCAATTCCAAATTTCTTCAACCGCATCAGTTCAGCAAGCATTTCCGCCCGCTGAATAACAGGAATTTCCGCAGCAATCGCCGTGACCACCTCCGGGTTATCCTCACGTATGGCAGATGAGGTAACCACAACATCCACTCCCTTCACCCAGCGTCCATCATGCCCCTTATGGATCGTTCCGCCAATGGACTGCAGATTCCGGGTGATGGCAGAATCGCCCAGATCAGAACCGGACACCTCATAGCCAAGGTTGAGGAGAAGCTCGGCAATACCACTCATGCCAATGCCGCCGATCCCCACAAAATGTATTTTCTTGGTCTTGTTATACATCTGTCACCAACCTAGTTTTCAGTCCCGGAAAATTTCTCAACAAGGGCCAGACATTCATCAACTATACGCTCTGCAGCGTGGGGAAACGCCCGCTGCCGCATGGCTTCTCCCATTTCTTCAAGCCGCTGCGGCTCGGCAAACAGCTTCACAAGGCTGTCCGCAAGACGCTCTGTGTCAATCTCCTTTTCGACAAACATAAGCGCCCCGCCACCTTCTACGTAGTAGTCTGCGTTTTTCTCCTGATGCCTGTCTGCTGCATGGGGGTATGGTATCAAAACTGCGGCCTTCCCCAAAACAGCCAGTTCCGCGAGGGTTGTCGCCCCTGCACGTGACACCAGAAGATCCGCCTTTCTGTACACTTCCGTCATATCAGTAAAAAACGCTTCCACAGTTGCATCCACATTGCTGCGTCGATAGGCCTCTTTCACCTCTTCCACATCAGCAGCACCCGTCTGATGAATAACCTTTACTCCGGCAAGTTCCTTTCTGCCAAGGGCAAATGCTCCGGTTACCAGCTCGTTCACCCTGTGCGCACCAAGGCTTCCACCGAGCACCAGTAATGTGGGAGTTGCGTTCAACTCTCTCTTCTCTTCAGAAAGCTTGAGAATTGCATTCCGCACCGGATTTCCGGTGAGGACGGTTTTACTGTCGTCAAAACAGTCCTCACTGCCAGGCAGTGAAATACAGATCCTGCCGACCAGGGCAGCAAGTTTTCTGTTGGCAAGACCGGGCACTGAATTCTGCTCATGAATAAGGGTGGGCCGACCCAGAAGTCTTGCCGCAGCAACAACAGGACCTGTCACATATCCCCCGACCCCCACAACCAGATCAGGCTGAAAGCGCAGAATATGATACATGGCTTCAAGGCAGGATACGGGCAGCACCAGAAGCCCCTGCAGCAGTGACATAAGGTTCTTTCCCTTCAGTCCCTTTGAATGGATGGAGCAGGTTGCATAGCCGTACTGCTCAAGACTTCTCTTATCCATCTTCCGCTTTGTCCCCACAAAGAGCACTTCACTGCCGGGAACCCTGCGGCATAGGGCTTCAGCTGTGGCTATGGCCGGAAACAGATGTCCCCCTGTGCCGCCTCCGGTGAGCATGAGTCGAATGGGCCCTGTCATGAATTCACCTTCTGCTCCAGTCTTTCAGGCAATGCCGCCACCGCCTGCATGAATGCATCACCGCGCTGCCCGTAGTTGTCAAACATATCAAAGCTTGCACAGGCCGGAGCCAGTAAAACCGTGTCACCGGAACATGCATTCTGTCCCGCCAGCAACACGGCATTATCCATGGAAGGGGCAAACTCTATGTCCACTACGTCCCTCAACACAGCTGCCATTGAATCCGCGGCCTCACCTATAAGAATGAGCTTCTTCACCTTTTCCCGAACCGGATCTCTGAGTACGCCGTACTCCTCTCCCTTGTCACGCCCTCCGGCAATGAGAATGATGTTACCGGAAAAAGAAGCCAGGGCACTGCACACTGCACCGGTATTGGTGGCCTTGGAATCATTATAGTAGTCCACGCCATCTCGGGATCTGACGTACTGCAGACGATGCCGGGCCGGACTGAAACGCTCGATCCCCTTCTGAATATCCCTGCCCTCACAGCCAGCAAGAGCCGCTGCCAGAGAAGCTGCACAGGCATTCAAAAGGCCGGTATGGGACTGCAAAGCCGTTCCCTGAACACTCAACTTCTCTGTCAAGCCATCCAGGCTGATGCGAATCTCAGTACCCTTTCCCATAGCCGCACAGTCACTCTTCTCATCACCAAAACAGAAGACCTCACGTTCACCCGGCATGGACCTGACCTGCTGACACAGGGGATCATCCCCGCTGATAATTGCCCGATCACCGCGCCTCTGATGGTGAAACATCCTCATCTTGGCAGCGGCATAATCATCCATGCTTTTATGACGGTCAAGGTGATCAGGGGTGACATTTAAGAGCATACCGATATCGGGTCGAAACTGTCCTGCCGACTCCAGCTGAAAGCTCGACAGCTCAAGAACCAGAACATCGGCCTGTTCACTTCGCAGCAGGTAATTCAACACCGGAGTACCGATATTGCCACCCACAAAAACCTTTTTGCCTGCACTTCGCAGAAGCTCCGCCACAAGGGCCGTAACAGTGGTCTTGCCATTGGTCCCTGTCACTGCAATCACAGTCTCGCGAAGATAGGGGGCAACCAGAGCGAGTTCACCCACAATGGGAATATCCCTCTCCCTCACCTCTGAAAGGACTGGCAGATCCGTTGGGACTCCAGGACTGACAGCTATGAAATCAGCATGCAGCATGGCACCCTTTCCCTCCTGAGGGGTCATAAAGGAGAGCCTGTTCATACGCAGATAGGCCTGCTCATCGGCTGAAAGTTCACTGAAACCTCTCTCGTCAACCACTGCGACCATGGCCTTCTCACTGAGGAGAAATTCCACCATGGCACGACCGGTTATGCCCATTCCCAGAACAACTGCCCGGAGACCGGGCTCTATTTTTTTCTTCCATTCCATCAGCGTAATTTCAGCGTTGCTATGGCAAAAAGGCCTAAAATAATAGAGACGATCCAGAACCTGACCACAACTTTGGGTTCATGCCATCCTTTCTTTTCAAAATGATGATGAAAGGGCGCCATGAGAAAGATCCGCTTGCCATGGCTGATCTTGAAATACCCCACCTGCAGAATCACAGAAAGTGCCTCCATGACAAATATTCCACCCACAATGGCCAGGAGTATCTCCTGTTTGATTATTATGGCAACCCCGCCAAGCGCTCCACCAAGGGCAAGGGAACCCACATCACCCATAAATATCTGTGCCGGATAGGCGTTGAACCAGAGAAATCCGAGACAGGCCCCCACCATGGCCCCGCAAAATACCGCAAGTTCACCGGCACCCTGCACATAGGGAATCTGAAGATATTCAGCCAGAACAGCGTGACCTGCCAGGTAGGAAAAGACAAGATAGACCGCAGCAGAGATAACCGTGGGGCCTGCGGCAAGCCCGTCCAGGCCATCGGTCAAGTTCACGGCATTGGAGGATCCCACGATCACAAATATGGCAAATATCACGTAAAACCAGGAAAGCTCAGGTTGTATGTTTTTAAAAAACGGTACGCTGAGCTGACCGTCATAGCCGGGGTAGAGAAGGACAAAGAGTCCCACCACCGAGGCCCCGAAGATCTGCAGAAAAAGCTTGCCCCTGGCGCTGAGTCCTGCACTTGTCATTTTCTTTATCTTCTGAAAATCATCAATGCCGCCAATAACACCAAAGAAGAGCAGCACAAAGAGCAGCAGCCAGACCAGGGGATTATCAAGCCGTGCCCACAACAGCGTTGAGAGGCTGATTGCCGACAGAATCAGCACACCACCCATCGTGGGTACTCCCTGTTTGGCAAGATGGGTCTCGGGACCATCATCCCGGACCACCTGTCCTATCTGATGCTCTTTCAGTTTCCTGATGAACCAGGGACCTAAAAGCAGCATGATGAGAAAAGCGGTCACCGCCCCCCCAATAGAACGCACCGTAATATAACGGAAAACATTCAAGGCACTTATACTGTTATGAAGCGGATAGAGAAGATGATAGAGCATTTAGTGTTCCCCGATAAATCGTTCAACAAGACTTTCCAGCTGCATGCCGCGTGAGCCCTTCACCAGAATATAGCTTCCGCTCCGGATTTCAGCATTTTGAACCAGTTCATTCAGCCAGCAGACACAGTCTTCCTTTTTTTCAAAAGTCTTAACACGGTCCCCGGCCATTCCTCCTGTTACTGCACCAGCGGCAGTATCAGCCGCAAACTCGCCAAGAACGGCAAGATAATCGATACCACATTCAGCCACCACCGCTCCCGTATCTTTATGAAAAGCTGCACTCTGAGGGCCGAGTTCCAGCATATCACCCAGGACGGCAACACGACGGCCGCCACCTCCCAGCTCCTTCAGAGTGGCAACCCCGGCCTTCATGGATTCCGGATTGGCATTATAGGTATCGTTTATAACCCGGCAGCCCCCCGGACCGGAAAGAATCTGCATGCGACGGTCAGCCGGCTCAAAGGCCATAAGCCCCCGTGCAATTGTGTCTATCCCGATTCCTGCAGCAACAGCAACCGCCGCTGCTGCCAGAGCATTCGAGATATTATGACTGCCTGGAAGCTGCAGGATCACCGGCCTCTTTTCACCATATACATGGAGCATGAATTCAACGTTTTCGAGGCCACGGCTGTTGCCCGGCACTGCATACAGGTCACAATCCGGCTCGCTGTGTCGGGCCAGACCGAAATGGATTTTTTTCTGTTCACAGTTCGATGCAATTTCCACTACCCTGCTGTCATCTCTGTTTACGATGAGGGTGGTCTCAGGCCCACAGCCCTGAAACAGTTCGGCTTTTGCCCTGGCAACTCCCTCAATGTCTCCCAGCCCCTGGAGGTGGGCACCATGGACGTTGACGATACAGGCAATATCCGGATCTGCAATTTCTGTCAGCCGCGCAATCTCTCCGGGCTCGTTCATTCCCATTTCAAGAATTGCCGCCCGGTGCCGGGGAGATATCGGGAGCAGTGACAGGGGGAGACCGATGAGGTTGTTGAAGTTCCCCCCGGTTTTCAACACCCTTCCCCTGGCAGCGGCTGGTCCATCCGGCCAGCGCTCATTGAATATTGCCGCACACATCTCTTTAACGGTGGTCTTCCCGCTGCTTCCGGTTACGGCAACAAGCAGAGGGGAGCTCATCTCTTTCATAACAGCTCGTCTGTACCGGGCAAGATCCCCGAGGGCCTTTTCTGTATCCTTCACCAGGATAACCGGTGCCACTTGCTGCTTTTCGGGTTCACGCTCAAGTATCAGACAGCCCGCACCGGCCGAATCAACCTGGCTCACATAGCGGTGTGCATCAAAACGATCCCCTTTCAGGGCAACAAAGATATCGGCTGCAACAACTGTCCTTGAATCCGTACTGATATTTTGCAGCTCTTTCTCAGGGCCGCACCGACTGACAAGCCGCCCGCCGGTTGCACGCAGCAGGGAATCAATTGTCCAGCTGCTGAGCGCAATCGACGCCTCCAGGCTGTCATCAAAAAATACCTTTCCCTGACGGCCCAGCTGGTAATTTTCATGACCTTTGCCGGCAATAAGTACAATATCATTGCCCTTTGCCGCTGATATTGCAGCCTTTATGGCCTGATGCCGATCCGCAATGACCAGATATCCGCCCCCGGCCGTTTTCCCTTTCAAAAGCCAATCGGCAGAACGAAGTTTCCTGTCCACTCCGCCCTCAATTTCCTCAAGGATAATTTCCGGGTCTTCACTGCGCGGATTATCATTGCTAAGGATCAGTACATCCGCGTATTTTGAGGCAACTTTACCCATGATGGGTCGCTTTCCCTTATCTCTGTCACCACCACAACCGAAAACCGTGTAGAGCGTACCATGGGGCAGCTCTTTCACAGAACAGAGAACCTGTTCCAGGGCATCAGGAGTGTGGGCATAATCCACAAAAACTGCTGGCCTGAATGCCTGCTCGGCCCGGGCTGCCGGTATCTGCTGCATACGTCCCGGAGCCCCCGCTGCCGCCGCCAGCGCCTCACAGATACATGAATTGCTGATTCCGGCAAGACTGGCCATTGCAAAGCATGTCTGCAGATTGGCAAGATTGAAGTCCCCCACCAGAGGAGATACAAATGAACAGTCACCGTCCGGTGTAGACAGAGTTATTTCTGTTTTCCGCAAACTGTTTTTGACTGAAAGTGGATACAGATCTGTTTCCGCACGGACACCACAACTCAGTACCGCAATGCCCTTGTCCCCGCATATTTTCCGCAGCTTCTCACTCCAGTGGCGCTCCCTGGCGGAAAAGCTGATCACCGCCCTGCCCTCAGATCGCATATGCTCTGTGAACAGAACTTGTTTGGCCCTGAAATAGTTCTCCATATCCAGGTGATAATCGAGATGATCCCTGGACAGGTTGGTAAATGCCGTCACATCAAAATCCAGACTGCCGATACGGTTCTGTTCAAGCCCGTGGGAAGAGACTTCCATCACCACGGAATCCACCCCGCTATCCGCCATCAGCCGCAGTGTCTGCTGCAGGAGAAACGGTTCCGGGGTGGTAAAGGAGGATGGTACACTGACAGTGCTTCCATCACTTTTATGATATCGGTAATTTATTGTACCAAGAACGCCGGGCTGTCTGCCGGCATGAAGCAGCACGGATTCCAGGAGATAACTGACACTGGTCTTCCCGTTTGTCCCGGTAATTCCGAACATGGTCATACCCTTTGCAGGGTACAGAAAGAGGAGTTCGGCCAGTTCCGTGTACACTTTTCTGCTGTCTGCCGCCACCAGGACACAGACATCAGAATCATGAAAGGTTTCAGAGTCGATTCGTCCCTCTTCAGCAAGAACAGCGGAACAGCCTGCTGCCACGGCCTCTCCGATGTAGTCATGCCCGTCGTGGACAGTTCCGCTAAGCGCGATAAAAAGAGAACCGGGACCGGCCTTTCTGGAATCGGTGGTGATCGTATCAAGATGACAGCAAGAGACAGCGTCGCCGGAAACCGATACCCCCGGAATTGCCGTAACTGCACTGACATCGACACTTCCGGCAGAGCACAGAACCGTCCCCGGATTTTCACATATCCAGCGAGTTGTGTTGTGGCTCTCTTGCGCTTTAGCCATTTCCCGTCCTGTTGCGGCCATAGTACCGTGAAAACCGAAGATATTATTTCGGTGTTGCTTCCTCTGTCTGCAGAGTATTGATCTGCATCACCTTGTCCGGAGTGTCATCAGTTTTCAGGGTCAGGACACATTGATCACCCTTACTCAGGGGCTTGCCGGCCTCCGGACTCTGGGAGATAATCCGTCCGGTACCCCTCACTGTCACCTCCACCTCGGCGCCCTGCAAAAGTCGTAAGCCCTTTCGCAAACTGAGACCGCTGAGCTCAGGCATTTTCATTACCTGATTATTCAGCATAGTCGCCAGATTCTCAGACCCGGCCGGTGACTCTGCGCTGCCACCCGTAAAATTATGTTCCTCTCCCTCCTTGACTTCAACCATGTCGGCAACATTCCAATAGACCTGCTGCAACGCCACCATGGAGGGAAGAATTGAATCAACTCCTTTACAGAGTGCGCCAGCCCCTGAATTATCCTTCGGAGCCACCTGTAAAGCTTCACTCCGCGAGACGATAAAAAGGATCAGCTCCGGATGTATGGCTGGAATAACAATCACAGCCATACGGTCCCGAACATAACCGGCACCATGCTCACCGGGAACAAGGGACACCGTCTCCCCACAGAGAGATGACGAGCCAAGCACTCCTGGTTTCCCCTGGGTGAGGAGTAACTTCTGCAACTCCTCTGAAACAAGGGCCGGAAAAACATTTCGTCCTTCGGTGCTGCCATGGAAAAAATCATAGTAAAACTCCCTCTTTCCAGGCCGCTCCATGATTCTGTCCAGAATATGGGGCTGTATCTTTTTCCCGCCATTTAAAAGATGGGTCATTCCCAGCAGGACCTTCAGCGGCTTTGCTATCCGCGGAATGGCACCGAAATCCGGACTCGGCCTGGTCCCCTCAAAGCGGGGGATATCCGTCTGAAGTTTTTTTCCCCCGGAAAAATCCACATTCATTTCCGTGGTCAACTGAAGACGCTCCAGGAGGCGGAGTTGACTGCCAAGATCCGTTTTAGCAGAGATCAGACTCCACGGATACACCTGCCTTCCACGTTCCCAGCCACCCTGCAGCAGCGCAGCATCCAGGTAGAAACGCCGGATTTCATCAGGCACCACCATGGGCGTAAGGAAAAGGTTTTCCAGCACTCCTTCTTTACTCTGCCAGATCGTGTTGGGGTTGTACGACGGGTAACTGGCCCCTGCAATGATTCTCCCCTGATCCGTCCCCAGAAGCAGGGAACTGATCCGGCCACTTCCCATTTTTTTCCCGATACCCTGGATATACTTCTCAAGGATCGCCTGAATCTTCATGTCAAGCGTCAGCACCAGATCATGGCCCCGGCTTCCTGACTGGGCAAGCCCCTTCAAGTCAATGGCAGGAAAGTCCTCCTGCCGTACCCTGTCCTGATTCAACAGCCGGTTATAGTAATGCTCCACACCGGCAAGACCAAGATTTTTTTCTGAGTAACCTATCAGCTGAGAGGCAGACTCCTGTTGCGGGTAGGCCCTTGCCACCTCCCGATGCAGGTAGATTCCCGGGAGATCCAGTGCCGCAACCGCCTCTTCCTCTTCCTGATCCAGCTCTTTCTGTAACCAGACCAGCTGGGAGTCACGCTCCATCCGGGCAACAATCTCGGACTCACTTAAAGCAAGTATGCCGGCAAGCTTCGCGGCTGTTTCCGGAACATTCTGTACTTCCCGGGGACGCACATAGAGGGAAACCCGCTCAAGACTCCTGGCAAGCTCTTTAAAGTTACGATCATAAATAGTCCCCCGGATGGTATCTGCCACAAGGCTCTCATCGGGAACACTCTCCTGCCACAAGTCAACAAGGCTTGTCAGCTGTTCCTCATAGAATACAGCAACAGCAACCACTGTGCCGACAGCAGCTGCAATCAGGAAAAGCCAGAATTTACGCCTTCCACTGTCTGATGTTCTAAGACGTGATCTCCTGGCCATTGAATGTCTATTATTTCCTGTCCGGAAAAGTCTCCTGAAAAGACTCTACAGCTTCCGATACTGCCCTGAGGCCGGAATGTGAATTGCCAGCTGGTTTGATGCCAGTGCCCCAACCGCTTCGGGAGAAAAAAGACGGGCCTTCTGGTCCCGAAGAAGAATGTTGGCTCCCAGCAGATCGCCATGACTTGCCTCAAGAGCTGAAATTTCCGCGGCAACCCGCTCAGCCGAACTGTTCAGGAGTGCAAGGGAAATACCCACAAAAAGAACCGAAGCCAGGAACACCTTTGCCACTCCATACCAGAGCTGCTTTCCACCAGGCAACGCCATCCCCCTGGATCGTCTGCAACTGCTGTTCCTGTGACAGCGAAAAGTATTTCTCCGAGGAATCATTGTGTGGGCCGAAGGATTAATAATCATGGTTTCACCTCTTCCTTTATAGCTTTTCAGCAACCCGTAACCGGGCACTCCGTGACCTTCTGTTGTTTTCCCGCTCTTCAGATCCTGCAACAATCGGTTTTTT
>JAMOMO010000143.1 GCA_027067035.1 Desulfobulbaceae bacterium | reverse complement strand
GATCCTTGAAAAAGAGGTGAAGGATTATCAGGTTCCGGTGGTGGATCTTATTGCGGTGCAGACAAAGGACCCGTTTAAGGTGCTGGTGGCCACCATTCTTTCGGCAAGGACCAAGGATGAGGTGACAGCAGAAGCTTCGGGGCGGCTTTTTGCCCGTGCTGCTACTGTTCAGGAGCTGGCGGAACTTGATGAAAAGACATTGCAGAAGCTCATCTATCCCGTGGGATTTTATAAGAACAAGGCCAGGTATCTTGCTGCGCTGCCCGATAAACTGATCTCTGATTTTGACTCACAGGTGCCGCAGGATATGAACGGCCTGCTGTCGCTGCCGGGGGTTGGGAGAAAAACCGCCAACCTGGTCCTGGCCCAGGCCTTTGGCATACCTGCCATCTGTGTTGACACCCACGTGCACCGGATCATGAATATCTGGGGTTATGTTGAGACCAAAACTCCTGAGCAGACGGAGATGGCACTGCGTGAGAAGCTGCCTGAAAAATACTGGATTTCCATCAATTCACTGCTGGTGGCATTTGGCCAGGGTACCTGCAGACCCGTTGGTCCCCACTGTGATCGCTGTGTACTGGAGGCCAGGTGTCTCAGGAAGAACGTCACTCCCCGGAAGCAGAAAAAAACCAGCCGAAAGGGCAACGTGCTGCGACTGGTGTCGTGGAATGTGAATGGTCTGCGTGCTGTCTATAAGAAGGGCTTTATGGAGAGCCTGGCTGAAATGGCTCCCGATGTTATTGGTCTGCAGGAGATCAAGGCGATGGTGGAGCAGCTCCCTGCCACTCTCCAGGACCTGCCCGGTTATCACAGCTATTTTTTCAGCGCGGAACGAAAGGGATACTCGGGAGTTGCAACCTACAGCAGGGAAAAGGCGCTGCAGGTGATCAGAGGGATTGGAGATCCGCGCTTTGATTCGGAGGGCCGGGTGCTGACCCTGGAGTTTGCTTCGTACTACTTCGTCAATTGCTATTTCCCCAACTCAAAGGGTGACCTCAGTCGTCTGGATTTCAAGCATGATTTCAATGTACTTGTGCAGAAATTTGCAGAGGAGCTGGCTGCCACCAAGTCTGTGGTGGTCTGTGGCGATTTCAATGTGGCCCATAAAGAGATTGACCTTGCCAACCCTGCCCAGAACAGAAAAAATGCGGGATTTACTCCGGAGGAATGTGCCTGGATGGACAGTTTTACAGAGGCCGGCTGGATTGACAGCTTTCGCCTGAAGAATAAGGAGCCGGAGCAATACTCCTGGTGGAGTTACCGGACCCGTGCCCGTGACAGAAACATCGGCTGGCGCATTGATTATCACTGTGTTGATGGAAAGAGCCTGGAGAAAATAGTTGATGTGGATATCTATCAGCATATCCATGGCTCCGATCACTGTCCGGTAGTGCTTGATTTTCTCAGCTAATTCAGATACATTTATGCTATTGGATATGTTGATATTTTTTCTGCAAAGGAGGAGAACATGGAAGCAAAGCAGCGGTATTACACCATACTCCTGGCTGATGATCATACGCTGATCCGTCACGGTATCAGGAATCTTATCAGCAATAATCCGGCATTGAAGGTTATCGGTGAGGTCGGTGATGGTGAAGAGCTGCTGGAGTTTCTCAAGACCACCCAGCCCGAACTGCTGATTCTGGATATCTCAATGCCCAAACTCACCGGCATCGAGGCCGTGAGTCGGGTCAAAAAGCTCTATCCCGCTGTGAAGATCCTCATGCTTACCATGCATAAAAACAAACAGTACTTCTATCATGCCATGTCTGCAGGCGCAGACGGCTACCTGATGAAAGAGGATTCTGACGAGGAACTGCTCCTTGCCATCAAACGGATCCAGGATGGCAAGTCCTACCTTTCTCCCTTCCTCTCCCAGGATTTTGCCGATGATGTGATCTCGGCCTATCGCAACAATCGCAGCTCTCCGTTTGAAACGCTCACCAAGCGGGAACGGGAGGTGCTCAACCTTGTGGTTGAAGGTCATACCAGCAAGGTCATGGGAGAAATCCTCTGTCTCAGCCCCCGAACCATCGACCATCACCGTGCCAATCTGCTGCGTAAGTTTGATATGAAAAACAGTGTGGATCTTGTCAACTTTGCAGTGCGCAATGGTTTCGTGACACCCTCTGACTGAGCTGATATTGTTGCCACCTGCCCCTTTTTTATTGCCAGAATGCAGTTTGGGGGCAAAAAAAAATATTTTACCGTACACACCTGTTACTCTCTATTGATCTGGTTTTTCTCACATAATTGTATTTTCTAGGTATTTATACCTAGGAAAAAATCCGTAATTCCCACAATTGTTTTTTTCCGCTCGCTGTGGTCTTTAATTTATAGAAACGCTGAATTGTCATTCAGTTGAAAAAACCTGTTATTCTGAGCCCTGTGGGGATTTGAATGACAGGCGGGAGAATACAAACAGGGGAGAAGAGAATGAACAAAGCAGAACTTGTGGCATCGGTTGCAGAGGCAGCCGGTACCACAAAAGTGAAAGCGGAAATGGTGTTGAACGGTGTCCTTGAAAACATGGTGAAGACGATGAAAGATGGTGAAAAGGTAAGTCTCTTGGGTTTTGGTACATTCAGCGTTGTTGAACGTGTTGAAAAGAAGGGCCGTAATCCGCAGACCGGACAGGACATAATCATTCCAGCGCACAACGCTGTTAAGTTTAAACCGGGCAAAACACTCTACGGTCGCGTTCAGTGAGCGTATTCTGAAATCCGCGGACGTTTCATGGTGCGTTGCCGGGGCTTTTCTCAGTAGTTCAGATATTGCTTGTTCTGTTGAAAAGAGAAACGTACACAGTCCGTAGGGATTCAGGTCCTTGGAGGGGGTGTCAGCATGCAATGTGCTGATATCCCCTTTTTTGTGTTTCCTCTGTTAACGCATT